>NZ_JBSFMS010000098.1:0-29093 GCF_053599675.1 Streptomyces sp. NPDC000880
CGGATACCACCTGCCTCCACGGCCACCGACCCGAAACCGGCTCAGAAACCGGTCAGAAGATCACTCTCAAACCACGCCGGTGGATCGAGGCTTAGGCCAACTGTGCCCACGGGCCCGACACGAAGATTTGACACGTTCCTGACGCCGTGTCTGGATCCGCTGCTCCCCTCACGCGCGTCTGACGTATGTCGAACCCACCTCATGAGGGAGTGCGTTGTCATGGATGCTGCTGTGGCCGGAGCCGTAATTGTCATCGTCTGCGTCCTGCTGGTGCTTCGCAGCGCAATGCGTGTGGTCAATCAGGTGGACCGCGGCGTCGTGTTCCGCTTCGGCAAAGCGCTGCCCGGCCATCGACAGCCCGGCATCACCTTTCTGATCCCCTTCGCCGACCGGATGCGGAGGGTGAACGTCCAGGTGGTGACCCTGCCGATCCCGACACAAGAGGGCATCACCCGCGACAACGTGTCGGTGAAGGTCGACGCCGTCGTGTACTTCCGGGTCACCGATCCCCAGCGTGCCACGATCGAGGTGCAGGACTATGTGTTCGCGGTGGGACAGGTCGCACAGTCCTCACTGCGTTCGATCATCGGCAAGAGCGATCTGGACGATCTCCTCTCGGACCGTGAACGGCTGCACGAGGGACTCGCCTTGATGATCGACAGCCCGGCGGCCGGCTGGGGTGTCCACATCGACCGGGTCGAGATCAAGGACGTACAGCTGCCGGAGTCACTGAAGCGGTCGATGTCGCGACAGGCCGAGGCGGAGCGCGAGCGGCGGGCCAGGGTGATCACCGCGGACGGCGAGTTCCAGGCGGCGCAGCAGCTCGCCAACGCGTCCCGGATCATGGCTGATACACCGGAGGCGATGCAGCTGCGGCTGCTGCAGACGGTGGTCGAGGTCGCCGCCGAGAAGAACTCCACACTCGTCATGCCCTTCCCTGTGGAGCTTCTCCGCTACTTCGACCGGGCCGCCCGCCAGTTCGACAAGGACACCGACGGGACGAAGGACGCTCCGGCCGGCCGCACCGAGGAGACGCCCGACCCCCGGGTGTAGCGGCGTCAGGGGACCAGCAGGACATACCGTCCGACCAGCGCACCGACACCAGACGGTCGGTGCTCACGGTCGCCTTGCGCCACACTCCGCGCGTGGCCAGCCAGCCTCCGCCCTGGCGACTCCTTGACGGCGGGCGGCCGTGTCAAGGAGCCGTCAACGCCGCCCTCTGCTGCAACTGCAGGGGTGCCGCTTCGAGTACGGAAATCTCATCGGCCACCCGCCGCGGCTGGAGCAGGACGGCGAGGTCGTCGTGGGACACGGACGCAGGGACGTCGAGCGGCACGGCTGGCCGGAAGGCGAGATCGAGCCTCGGGCCACCGCAAACGGACGCTACCTGGGACGGTTCATGCTCCAGCCGACGCCGGGGGTCGTAGCACCACTACAGGCGCGACTCGTGGCGGTGACGCTGGCCGACCAGGCCGGGGCAGCCCTCGACACAGCGGGACCGCTCCTGGACGCATGACGACACATGAGGAAGCCCTCCCTCATGACGTGATGGTGGCAGGGAGCTCCGGGCTGGCCGGTTTATGACCGGTTGCGAGGCGGAGGGAGAGCACCATGGTCATGCCTCCGCCGGGCGTGTCCTCGGCGGTGAGCGTGCCGCCCATCGCCTCCACGAATCCTCGGGCAACGGCGAGTCCGAGCCCGACGCCGGTGCCGCGCGGGGCGTCGCCGTAACGCTGGAAGGCCGCGAAGATGCGCTCCTTCGCCTCGTCCGGGACGCCCGGGCCGCGGTCCACCACTCGGACTTCGACGCGGTCGGCGATCGCGCTGGCCGACACCAGCACCGGCTCATCGTCGGGACTGTACTTCGCGGCGTTCTCGACGATGTTGGCAACGGCCCGCTCCAGCAGACCCCGGTCGACAGCGACCATGGGCAGCGTCTCGGGGATCTCCAGCTCGACCGACGTGTCCGGCACGCCGACGAGGGCGATGGGCACGACCTCGTCGAGGTCCGTCTCCCGGATCACGGGCGTGACCGTGCCCGTCTCCAGTCGGGACATGTCGAGCAGATTGCCGACCAGGTTGTCGAGCCGGTCGGTGCCGGCCTCTATGCCTTCCAGGAGCTCGGCCTGGTCCTCGTCGGACCACTCGACATCGTTCGAGCGCAGAGAGGTGACCGCGGCCTTGATGGCGGCGAGCGGTGTACGCAGGTCGTGACTGACCGCGGCAAGCAGCGACGTCCGGATCTTGTTGCCCTCGGCGAGCTTGCGGGCCTCCTCAGCCTCACCGACAAGGCGCTGCCGGTCGAGTACGACGGCGGCCTGGGCGGCGAAGGCGCCCAGTACGCGGCGGTCCTCGGCGGGCAGCACGCGCCCGGAGAGCGCCAGCGCCATGTGGTCGCCGATCGGCATGTCGACATCGGCGTCCTCGGGGCGGGAGACCGGTTCCCGCCCTACGCTGCACGCGCAGGTCCACGGGTCGACGTCGCTCTCGCGCTCCAGCAGAGCCACCGACTCCATCGAGAACGTCTCGCGGACCCGCTCGAGCAGCGCCTCCACGGTGGTCTCACCACGCAGCACACTCCCTGCCAGGAACGACAGCGTCTCCGACTCGGCACGCAGCCGGGCCGCCTGGTGCGTGCGGCGAGCGGCCAAGTCCACTACCGAAGCCACCGAGATCGCCACGCCCACGAAGATGACGAGTGCGACGAGATTCCTGGGGTCGGCGATCGTCAGCTGGTGGATCGGCGGCGTGAAGTAATAGTTCAGCAGCAGCGATCCGACAGCCGCGGACGCGAGCGCCGGAATGAGGCCGCCGAGCAGTGCGGCGGCCACGGTCAGCGACAGGAACAGCAACACGTCGTTGGCCAGCCCCACATCGGGGGCCACGCTGTTCAGGAGAAGAGTTAGCAGCGCAGGACCCGCGATGCCCACCAGCCACCCCCAGATGAGCCGCCATCTACCGAGCCTCGCCCCGCGAGGGATGGGTAGACCACGGCCCTGCCCGACCTCGCCGTGGGTGACGATGTGGACGTCGAGGTCGGGGCCGGACTCGCGGGCGACGGTGGCGCTGACGCCTGGTCCGAAGATGCTCTGCCACGAACGGCGGCGGCTGACGCCGAGCACGATCTGGGTGGCGTTCACGCCACGTGCGAAGTCGAGCAGGGCGGACGGGACGTCGTCGCCGATGACGTGGTGAAAGGTGCCGCCGAGGTCCTCGACGAGGGTCCGCTGGACCGCCAGCTCCTTGGGGGAGGCCGACGTCAAGCCGTCGCTGCGGGCGATGTAAACGGCGAGCACCTCGCCGCCGGCGCCCTTCTCGGCGAGCCGGACGGCACGACGGATCAGCGTGCGGCCCTCGGGACCGCCGGTGAGGCCCACGACGATGCGCTCGCGCGAGCCCCAGATCTTGGAAACCCGGTGCTCGGTCCGGTACTCCTGCAAGTACTCGTCGACGCGGTCGGCGACCCAGAGCAGCGCCAGCTCGCGCAGAGCGGTCAGATTGCCGGGGCGGAAGTAGTTGGACAGGGCAGCGTCGAGCTTGTCCGGCTTGTAGATGTTTCCGTGCGCCATCCGGCGGCGCAGCGCCTGCGGCGACATGTCGACGAGCTCGATCTGGTCGGCCCGTCGGACCACCTCGTCGGGGACGGTCTCCCTCTGCCGTACACCCGTTATCGACTCGACGACATCACCAAGCGACTCCAGATGCTGGATGTTGACGGTCGAGATGACATTGATCCCGGCGGCAAGGAGCTCCTCGACGTCCTGCCACCGCTTGGCGTTGCGCGAGCCCGGCACATTCGTGTGCGCCAGCTCGTCCACCAGGGCGACGGAGGGCCGGCGCTCCAGGGCCGCATCGACGTCCATTTCAGTGAAGACGGTGTCCCGGTACTCAATCTCGCGGCGCGGAACCTGTTCCAGACCGTGGAGCATGACCTCGGTACGCGGCCGGTCATGGTGCTCCACGAACGCCACGACGCAGTCGGTGCCACGCTCCGTTCGGCGGTGTGCCTCGGAGAGCATCGCGTACGTCTTGCCGACGCCGGGGGCCGCACCGAGGTAGATCCGAAGTTTGCCGCGTCCCATGGTTCCGATCTTCGTTGTCGAGGGGGCTGGTACCAGTGTCTCCACGATCCCAACGGAGTGCCGGACCGCGCAGACTTCACGTCTCGAAGCGGTATCCCATTCCGGGGGCGGTGATGAGATACCTGGGATGTGAAGGGTCTGCTTCGAGTTTGCGCCGCAGCTGAGCCATGTAGACACGGAGATAGTTGGCCTGCGTGCCGTAGGAGGGGCCCCACACTTCCTGCAGCAGTTGCTTCTGGCCGACGAGCCGCCCGCGATTGTGGATCAGTACTTCCAGCAGGTGCCATTCGGTCGGGGTGAGGCGGACGTCGCGCCCGTCGCGCTTGACCTTCTTCGCCAGCAGGTCGACGGTGAAAACCTCGGTTGTGACCATCACCGAATCTTCGGTGGACGACGCAGTCGCCATTTTTCGGCGGGCTGCGGCCCGCAGCCGGGCGAGCAGTTCGTCCATGCTGAAGGGCTTGGTGACGTAGTCGTCAGCACCTGCGTCGAGCGCCGCGACCTTCTCGTCCGAAGTCTGGCGGGCGGATACCACCACGATCGGCACTCGGGTCCAGCCGCGAAGCCCCTTGATCACGTCGATGCCGTCCATGTCGGGCAGGCCGAGGTCCAGCAGTACGACGTCCGGGAGGCGCGTGGCGGCCAGCCGAAGGGCGGTTCCTCCGTCGGGCGCGGAGTCCACCTCGTATTTGCGTGCCTTGAGATTGATCTCGAGAGCCCGTACGAGCTGGGGGTTGTCCTCCACCAACAGCACCCGGGTCATCGGCGTGCCGCCTTTCTGTCGTGCGCGAGGAGCGTGTCGTCATGAACTGGGGCGGGAGTCCGAGGCCCGGAATGTCTCCGAGGGCCTCGGACTCCCGCCCGCCGGCGTAAGACGATCACTTCTCGGTGAGTGCCTTCAGTGCGATGTTGAGCTTGAGGACGTTCACCGTGGGCTCGCCCATGAAACCGAGGATCCGGCCGTCGGTGTTCTCGTCGACGAGCTTCTCGACCTGCTTGACGTCGAGGTTGTTCTTCTCGGCGACCCGGTGGACCTGGATCTTGGCGTACTGAGGGGAGATGTCCGGGTCCAGCCCCGAGCCGGAGGAGGTGACGGCGTCGGCCGGCACGTCCGAGGGCTTGACCTTGTAGGTGGCCGTGGAGTTGTCCTTGACCACGGCGGCCTTGGCGTCGGTCACCCACTTGATCAGGTCCGCGTTGTCGCCGGACCGGTTGGTGGCGCCGGAAAGGATCAGCGAGTACTGCGTATTGACGCTGTTGGAGCCCAGGCCGTTGGACGGACGCGGCTGGAACCACGTCAGGTCCGGGACCGCCGCCTCCTCCGCGTCGTTCGGGTCCTTCTTCGGCAGGTTGTAGGTCTGGCCGATCAGCTCGGAGCCGACGACCTTGCCCTGGGACTTGATCTCGGAGCCGTTGGCCTTGTCGCTGAAGACGGCCTGGGCCACCCCGGTGACAGCGAGCGGATAGAGGACGCCCGTCACCACGCTCAGGACGAGGAGGGCACGCAGCGCCGCCACGACCAGCCGTGCCGTGCTGCTGACTGAGTTGTTCATGGCGATCAGCCGATTCCGGGGATGAGGGAGATGATCAGGTCGATGAGCTTGATGCCGATGAACGGTGCGATCAGGCCGCCCAGGCCGTAGATCCCGAGGTTGCGGCGGAGCATCTTGTCCGCGCTGGTCGGCCGGTACTGCACGCCCTTCAGGGCGAGCGGCACCAGCGCGATGATGATCAGCGCGTTGAAGACGACCGCGGACAGGATCGCCGACTCGGGCGACGCCAGCTGCATGATGTTCAGCTTGTCCAGGCCCGGGTAGACCACCGCGAACATCGCCGGGATGATCGCGAAGTACTTCGCGACATCGTTGGCGATGGAGAACGTCGTCAACGCGCCTCGGGTGATCAGGAGTTGCTTGCCGATCTCGACGATCTCGATCAGCTTGGTGGGGTTGGAGTCCAGGTCCACCATGTTCCCGGCCTCCTTGGCGGCCGAGGTACCGGTGTTCATCGCCACGCCGACGTCCGCCTGCGCGAGCGCGGGGGCGTCGTTGGTGCCGTCACCGGTCATCGCGACGAGCTTCCCGCCCGCCTGCTCGCGCTTGATCAGCGCCATCTTGTCCTCGGGGGTGGCCTCGGCGAGGAAGTCGTCCACACCGGCCTCTTCGGCGATCGCCTTGGCGGTCAGCGGGTTGTCACCCGTGATCATGACCGTCTTGATGCCCATCCGGCGCAGCTCGTCGAACCGCTCCCGCATGCCGTCCTTGACGACGTCCTTGAGGTGAATGACACCCAGGATCCGGGCACCCTCGTCGTCCTCGACGGAGACGAGCAGCGGCGTACCGCCGGCCTGCGAGATCTGGTTGGCGAGGGTGTCCGCGTCGTCCGGGACCTGACCGTTCTTCTCCTGGACCCAGGCGATCACGGAAGCCGTCGCGCCCTTGCGGACCTTCCTGCCGTCGACGTCCACACCCGACATCCGGGTCTGGGCGGTGAACGCCACCCACTCGGCGTGCGACAGCTCGCCCTGGTGGCGCTCGCGCAGCCCGTACTTCTCCTTGGCCAGGACCACGATAGAGCGGCCCTCGGGGGTCTCGTCGGCGAGCGAGGAGAGCTGCGCGGCGTCGGCGAGTTCGGCCTCGGTGGTGCCCGTGACCGGGAGGAACTCGGCGGCCTGGCGGTTGCCGAGGGTGATCGTGCCGGTCTTGTCGAGCAGCAGCGTCGACACGTCACCGGCGGCCTCGACGGCACGGCCGGACATGGCCAGCACATTGCGCTGGACCAGCCGGTCCATACCGGCGATACCGATCGCCGAGAGCAGTGCGCCGATCGTCGTCGGGATCAGACAGACCAGCAGCGCCACCAGCACGATCATCGTCTGCGGGGCTTCCGCGTATGTCGCGAAGGGCTGCAGGGTGACAACCGCGAGCAGGAAGACGATCGTGAGGGACGCGAGCAGGATGTTCAGCGCGATCTCGTTGGGCGTCTTCTGCCGGGCCGCGCCCTCGACCAGTTTGATCATCCGGTCGATGAAGGTCTCGCCGGGCTTCGTCGTGATCTTGATGACGATCCGGTCCGACAGCACCTTCGTACCGCCGGTGACCGCGCTGCGGTCGCCGCCCGACTCGCGGATGACCGGGGCCGATTCACCGGTGATGGCCGACTCGTCGACCGACGCCACACCCTCGACGACGTCACCGTCGCCGGGGATGATGTCACCGGCCTCGCAGACGACCAGGTCGCCGATGCGCAGCTCGGTGCCGGGCACCCGCTCCTCGACCTTGCCGTTGAGCCGCCGGGCGACCGTGTCGGTCTTCGCCCTGCGCAGGGTGTCGGCCTGCGCCTTGCCGCGCCCCTCGGCCACCGCCTCCGCCAGATTGGCGAAGATGGCGGTCAGCCACAGCCAGCCGGCGATCGCCCAGCCGAACCAGTCCGTCGGGTCCATGACCGCGAAGACCGTGGTCAGCACCGACCCGACCAGGACCACGAACATCACCGGGGACTTGATCATCACCCGGGGGTCGAGTTTCCTGACCGCGTCCGGGAAGGACTTGACCAGCTGCTTGGGATCGAACAGCCCCGCGCCGACCCGTCCGGCGTCAGGCTTGTGACCCGTGGGCACGTCGCTGTGAGGCGCCCGGGTCGGAGTGGCCGTGGACATGTCGTCCTCTTGCTTGTTTGCGTCGGTCTTCTTCACGTTGGTGGTCATGACGCCAGCCCTTCGGCGAGCGGGCCCAGCGCCAGGGCCGGGAAGTAGGTCAGACCGGTGATGATCATGATCGTGCCGACCAGCAGACCCGCGTACAGGGGCTTGTCGGTCCGCAGCGTGCCTGCGGTGGCGGGCACCGGCTTCTGCTCGGCGAGCGAACCCGCCAGCGCCAGGACAAACACGATCGGCAGGAACCGGCCGAGCAGCATCGCGAGACCGATCGTGGTGTTGAACCACTGCGTGTCCGCGTTCAGACCCGCGAAGGCCGAACCGTTGTTGTTGGCGCCCGAGGTGAACGCGTACAGGATCTCGGAAAAGCCGTGCGCACCACTGTTGGTCATCGAGTTCACCGGGGTCGGCAGGGCCATCGAGACGGCGGTGAAGCACAGCGCCAGCGCGGGGGTGATGAGGATGTAGCAGGCCGCCAGCTTGATCTCGCGGGTGCCGATCTTCTTGCCGAGGTACTCGGGCGTACGGCCCACCATCAGGCCCGCGATGAACACCGCGATGATCGCCATGATCAGCATGCCGTAGAGACCGGAACCCACACCACCGGGCGCGATCTCACCCAGCTGCATGCCCAGCATCGTGATGCCGCCGCCGAAACCGGTGAACGAGGAGTGGAACGAGTTGACCGCACCGGTCGAGGTAAGTGTCGTGGCCACGGCGAAGATCGAGGAGCCGCCGATGCCGAAGCGGGTCTCCTTGCCCTCCATGGCGCCGCCGGCGATGTCGAACGCCGGGCCGCCGTGGTGAAATTCGGTCCACATCATCACTGCGGTGAAGCCGATCCAGATGATGCCCATCGTGGCCAGGATCGCGTATCCCTGCTTCAGGCTGCCGACCATGCGGCCGAAGGTGCGAGTCAGGGCGAACGGGATGAGGAGGATCAGGAAGATCTCCAGCAGGTTGGAGATCGGATTGGGGTTCTCGAAGGGGTGGGCGGAGTTGGCGTTGAAGTAACCGCCACCGTTGGTGCCCAGCTCCTTGATGGCTTCCTGCGACGCCACGGCGCCGCCGTTCCACTCCTGCGAGCCGCCCATGAACTGGCCGACCCCATGGATGCCGGCGAAGTTCTGGATCGCACCGAGCGCGACCAGGACGATCGCAGTGACGACGGAGATCGGGAGCAGGATCCGGACCGTGCCACGCACCAGGTCGGCCCAGAAGTTGCCCAGCTCACCGGTGCGGGAGCGGGCGAAGCCCCGTACGAGCGCGACCGCGACCGCGATACCCACCGCGGCGGAGACGAAGTTCTGCACCGCCAGGCCGCCGGTCTGCACCACATGGCCCATGGCCTGCTCGCCGTAGTACGACTGCCAGTTGGTGTTCGCCACGAACGACGCGGCGGTGTTGAACGCCTGGTCCGGGTCGATCGAGGCGAAGCCGAGCGAACCGGGCAGGCTGCCCTGGACGCGCTGCAGCAGATAGAGGAAGAGGACACCGACCGCGGAGAAGGCCAGCACACCGCGCAGATACGCGGGCCAGAGCATCTCGGCGTTCGGGTTGGCGCCAATCGCCTTGTAGATCCACTTCTCGACGCGCAGATGCTTCGTCGAGGAGTAGACCCGGGCCATGTAGTCGCCCAGCGGACGGTACGCCAGCGCCAGCGCGGCTATCAGCGCGAGCAGCTGGAGCACACCGGCAAGAACGGGGCTCATATCTGTACTCAGAACCTCTCTGGCTTGACGAGGGCGAGGACGAGATAGCCCAGCAGGGCGACGGCGACGACCAGGCCGACGATGTTCTCGGCAGTCATAGCTTTGCCACCCCCTTGGCGACGAGAGCCACCAGCGCGAAGACCGCGATCGTGGTGACGACGAAGGCCACGTCGGCCATCGTGTGCTCCTAGATGAAGTGGGATGAGATGGGGATCGTTCGATGGGAACGAATAGAGGAAACCGCGTTTCAGCCACGGCTCGGCTTCCGTTGACGCATCCCTTACGGGCCCGGTGATCGTCTTAACGGATTCCCTACGCCTCACCGGCCGATCACAGGGGCCTGCGCCCCTGCGGGTGTGGCTGGACCCCGGTCATCAGCACATCCAGGCCTCGGCGGGTGGTTACCAGCACCACCCGATCACCCGCTCGCAGCACTCGCCCGTGCGGCGGGCGCCAGTCGAATCCTGGCCGGTCCAGCCGCAGCCGGCGAGCGTGTCCATCGAGGACGCGGCGAGCCGGGAAACGGTAGGGCCGACGGCCAGGACACGCCACTCGTGCTCCCGGAACGCCTCGTGGATCGAGCGCCCCTCCAGTTCCGGATGCCCGGCCACATCGACGACGGTGAAGAGCACAGAGCCACGCTCGACCGGCATCACGCCCAGCACGTGCCGGCCCATCATGGCTGCCGCGAACGACGGTGCTGCCAGTGCGGAGACGCTCCGGCTGCGGGTGAGCGCGTCGGGGTACGAGGCACGCATCGTGCGCGACACCGTAGCGGCGAAGTCATCGTCGTAAAGCCGCATCACCGCCCGGATCTGCGGGTTGATCTCGCGGGCGGCCATCACGATGTCGAGGTTCCCGCTGTCCTCGCGGGTGAGGACGAGCAGGGACTTGCTCTGCGGTATGCGGGCCTGCTCGAGGACGCCCGGGGCAACTGCGTCCTCCAGCAGCAGCGGGACACCGAGCCTCGGGTGGGCCGGGTTCCGCGTCGTACGCAAGTTCGGCGTCAGAGTTCCGTATGGACGTCCGTGCCGGTTCGTCCGGTGACGGTTTCGGCGAAAGGCAAGGACACGACCATGGTGAGACCCCCTCCTGGCGTGTCCTCGGGAGTGAGGGTGCCGTCCATGGCCTCGGTCAGGCCCCGGGCGAGGGCGAGGCCGAGGCCGACTCCGGTGGTGTTGTCGGTGTCCCCCAGCCGCTGGAACGGTTCGAAGATCCGCTCGCGGTCGGTGGGCGGGAGGCCGGGGCCCCGGTCGACGACGCGCACTTCGACGCGGCCGGCCAGCGCGCTCGCGGTCACCAGCACCGGGTGCTCGGGGGGTGCATATCGGGCGGCGTTGCTGACCAGGTTGTCGATCACGCGTTCCAGCAGCGGCGGGTCGGCCAGGACGGGCGGGATCTCCTCCAGGCCGCGGATCACGGGCGGCGGGGCTTCCGGGGGCAGCGAGTCCAGGGCGGAGGGCAGGATCTCCTCCAGGGTGGTGGCGCGCAGGCTCAGGGTGAGCGCGCCGGCCTCGAGCCTGCTCATGTCGAGCAGGTTGTCGATGAGCCGGCTGAGCCGGGCCATGGATTCGTCGGCAGTGGCGAGGAGTTCGTCCCGTTCCTCGTCCGTAAAGTCCACATCCGGGCTGCGCAGTGAGCCGACGGCCGCCCATCCGGCGGCCAGCGGGGTCCGCAGATCGTGGCTGACCGCCGCGAGCAGCGCGGTCCGCATCCGGTCGGCTGCCCTGACCGGTTCGATCGCGGCGGCGGCCTCGGCGAGCCGGCACCGTTCCACGGCGGCGGAGACGTGGGCGGCGAAGGCGGCAAGGACTCTGCGTTCGGATGAGGGGAGCGTGCGGCCACGCAGCAGGAGGAAAAGGCCGGGGCCCACGGACACCTGAGTGGCCCCTGGGTCGTCCACCTGCTCCTCGACGAGGTCAGCGGAGTCCATCCCGAACGTCTCCTGCGTACGGGTCAGCAGTGCCGGTATCGCCTGGTCACCGCGGACAATGGACCCGGCGAGCAAGGACAGGGTCTCCGCCTCGGCCGTGGCCCGGGCGGCGCGCCGGGACAGTCTCAGGGACCGGTCCACGGTCGCGGCCACCGTACCTGCGACGACAGCGAAGACGCCGAGCGCGAGCATGTTGTCGGGGTCGCTGAAGGTGAACTCGCCGACCGGCGGTATGAACCAGTAATCGAGCAGCAAGGACGCGGTCAGGGCGGCGATCAGGGCGGAGACGACCCCGCCGATGCAGGCGACACCCATCACGGTCACGAGGAAGAGCAGGGCCTCGCTGGTCAGGTTGAAGGTGCCGCGGACCCGGTCCAGAAGGAAGGTGAGCAGGACAGGCAGAAGCAGGCCTGCCACGGGTCCTGCGACGAGTCGTGAGGTGGGCAGCGTACGCCGTCGCGACGGCAGTAGCCGGCCGCGCCCCGCGCGTTCGTGCGTGACGATGTGGACGTCGATGTCGGCGGAGAGTGCGACGGTCGTCTCGCCGATGCCGAGCCCCGTGACGAAGCGTTCGAGGCGGCCGCGCCGACTGGTGCCGAGGACGAGCTGGGTGGCGTTCTCGGCGCGGGCGAACTCCACCAGCGCGGTGGGCACATCATCGCCGACGACCGAGTGGTAGCTGCCGCGGAGGCTCTCGACAAGATGCCGCTGACGAGCGAGTGCGGAGTGCGAAGTGCCGCCGGCGAGACCGTCACTGCGTACGACGTGGACGGCGAGCAGCTCGCCGCGGGCCGAGCGGGCGGCGATACGGGCGGCACGGCGGATCAGCGTCTCGCCCTCCGGACCGCCGGTCAGCGCGACCACGACCCGCTCTCGAGTCTCCCACACACCCCCGATGCCGTGCTCCGAGCGGTACTTCTGCAGGGCCTCGTCGACCCGGTCGGCCACCCACAGCAGCGCGAGTTCGCGCAGCGCGGTGAGATTCCCGGTCTGGAAGTAGTTGGCGAGCGAGGCGTCGATCTTCTCGGGCGGGTAGATGTTTCCGTGCGCCATCCTGCGGCGCACCGCCTCCACCGGCATGTCCACGAGCTCGATCTGGTCGGCGCGGCGTACGACGTCGTCGGGGACCGTCTCGTGCTGCGGCACCCTGGTGATCTTCTCGACGACATCGTTGAGTGACTCGAGGTGCTGGATGTTGATGGTGGTGACGACATCGATGCCGACGGCGAGCAGTTCCTCGACGTCCTGCCACCGCTTGGCGTTGCGACAGCCGGGCACGTTGGAGTGGGCGAGTTCGTCGACGAGCACCACCTGGGGACTCCGCCGCAGCACCCCATCGACGTCGAGCGCGGGGTACGTTCGGCCCCGGTAGTCCCGCCCGGCCCGGTCCAGGACCTCCAGCCCGTCGAGCATCTCCTCGGTGTGCTTCCGGCCGTGACACTCCGCGTAGCCCACGACGACGTCGGTACCGCGTTCGGCCCTGCGCCGGGCTTCGTCGAGCATCCGGTACGTCTTGCCGACGCCGGTGGCCGCGCCGAGGAAGACCTTGAGCTTTCCCGGACGCGTCGTGGGCGCGGCGCCCGGCGGTTCGTCGAGCTTCAGAACTTCTCCGGGTTGATCAGAGCGGCCACCAGGTAGCCGACCAGGCTGACGGCGACGATGAGCCCGACGACATTCTCCACACCCATACGCGATCAACTCTCCTTGTACGCACGTAGCTTGAGGCAGACGGGTTGGGGTATACGCAACCGCGCCCCGGCCGGGGCGCACAGCCACCTTGACGGCTCTCTGGTGCCGCTCGTGCTGATGCTGACACCGTCTTGACGTGTTCCATACGGACTCAACGATCGAGTCGAACGCGTCGCGGCGGGCGACCCGCAGCTGCTCCACGGAGGTGGTGAGGAGCTGGACGCCGAGGACGAAGGCTGTCAGGGCGCAGACGGTCGCGGCCAGCAGGGCCGGGTTGAGGATGCGGTGGAAGCGTCGGGCGACGTACCACTGGAGGAAGACGAGGACGGCGAGCAGCACAATGCCCAGCGCGAGCAGCACGCCCGTCCGGCCGGCGAGGTAGGAGCGCTCGGCCGCGTAGGCCGATTCGAAGGCTTCGTCGTTGGCTTCGACGAGCTGCCGCGCCTCGGGCAGGAGCCTCCCGGCAAGGAGATCGGTGGCATCGCGGTAGTCGGCGAGGGCGTCCGCCGCGCCGCCCTCCCGTGCCGCGTTCTCCAGCGCGCGTCCGAGCAGCTCCTGGTAGCGGGCGAAGTCGTTGGTGAGGGACTCGACGGTCCGCTGTGCCTCCGGGTCGCCCTCAGCGGCGACGGCGAGCGTGCGCAGTTCCCGGCTGATGGTGCGCCGGGCGTCATCGTAGAGGGCGGTGGCCTTGTCGTACGGGACGGTCATCCGTCCCCGGCCCGCATCGCCTCCGGACAGAAGGATGTTGGCGGCCTGCGCGTCCAGGTCGTTGAGCGCGAGATTGAGTCCCGCGGCGCTCACGGTCTGCGGGGCGTGATGACCCGCCACCCGGTCCCACGTGCCGGAGGCGGCGAGCCCGGCCACGAGGAGCAGTCCGGCACACGCGGCGATGGCCAGGAGGATCGCGGAGCGCAGCAGGCGTAAACCGGGCGGGCGGTCTTCCAGCAGTGACGGTCACTCGCCGTCGATGTCATCACGCTTGACGCGTTCCTGATGCGAGCCACTGGAAAGACGTCAAGGACGCGCAAGTTTGTACAGCAACAGGCCCTTTGGGCCCGGCCTGGGCACTAGATTCCTGCCCGGCTGCCGGAGACCGCGGACGTCAGTGGCATGACAGAGATCCGGCCGAGTCCATCGGTCAGGTCTCCGGCGGACGAGTCGCGGCGGTGCCTCGTCACCATGCCGACGCGAGCCGCCTTGCCGTCGCCGGGGCCCCGACGACGACAGGGCCCGGCGGCCACCCCATTTCAGTCGGCCAGCCGAACCGTTCAGAAGGATTCCGCGATGCATCCCGCCGCGCCCCCGCAGGCGCCCACGATCCCGAGGACTCCCCCTCCGGCCCCCGATGCCGAGCCGCACCGCCGTCGGCGGCGATCCGGCCACGGCGGCCTCTTCGACCCCGTACAGCTGGTGAAGTCTTTCCCCGAGGCGCTGCGCAAGCTCCATCCGCGGTTTCTGGTGAGGAACCCGGTGCTGTTCGTCGTAGCCGTCGGATCCGCTCTCACCACGCTCTCCGCGCTGATTCATCCGTCCATATTCACCTGGGTGATCAGCATCTGGCTGTGGCTCACCGTGATCTTCGCGAATCTGGCGGAGGCAGTCGCGGAGGACCGCGGCAAGGCGCAGGCGGAGTCTCTGCGCCGGGCTCGTACGGACACCGTCGCGCTGCGGCTGCGCCACTGGCGGTACGGAACCGACCTCGACCGGGCCGAGACGGAGGCCGTCCCGGCGACAGACCTGAAACTCTTCGACTTCGTCCTCGTCGAGGCGGGCGAGCTGATCCCCGCAGACGGTGATGTCGTCGACGGCATCGCGGCGGTCGATGAATCGGCCGTCACCGGTGAATCCGCCCCCGTCATACGGGAGTCGGGCGGCGACAGGTCCGGAGTGACGGGCGGTACGACGGTGCTCTCCGACCGGATCGTCGTACGCGTCACCTCCCGGCCCGGCCACTCCTTCCTGGACCGGATGATCGCCCTGGTCGAGGGCGCATCCCGGCAGAAGACACCGAACGAGATCGCGCTCAACATCCTCCTCGCCGCCCTGACCGTGGTCTTCGTGCTGGTCGTCGTCACGCTCCAGCCCATGGCCGGGTATGCGGGCGCCGCCCAGTCCACCACCGTGCTGGTCGCCCTCCTGGTCACCCTCATCCCAACCACGATCGGCGCGCTGCTCTCGGCGATCGGCATCGCGGGCATGGACCGGCTCGTGCAGCGCAACGTTCTGGCCATGTCCGGACGGGCAGTCGAAGCTGCGGGCGACGTCAACACCCTCCTCCTCGACAAGACCGGCACCATCACCCTCGGCAACCGGGAGGCGGCCGGATTCGTGCCACTGCCCGGTGTCGACGAACTGGTCCTCGCGGACGCAGCCCAGCTCTCGTCGCTCGCCGACGAGACTCCGGAGGGCCGTTCGGTGGTCGTCCTGGCGAAGGAGAAGTACGGGCTGCGCGCCCCGGCCGAAGGGGAGCTGTTCCACGCACAGTTCGTGGAGTTCAGCGCCCAGACCCGGATGAGCGGGATCGATCTGCGCTGGGACAACGGCGCCGCCTGCCACATCCGCAAGGGAGCCGCCACGCAGGTGATCGACTGGGTGGAGATGTACGGCGGGAGCGTGCCGGGCGAGGCCCGCACCTGGTCCGACTCGATCGCCGCGAGAGGCGGTACGCCGCTGGCGGTCGCCGTGCACGACTGGGCGGGCCGCGGGTGCTCGGCATCATCCATCTCAAGGACGTGGTCAAGGAGGGTATCCGCGAACGCTTCGTGGAGCTGCGGCGCATGGGCATCCGTACGGTGATGATCACCGGTGACAACCCGCTGACCGCCCGCGCCATCGCGACCGAGGCCGGCGTGGACGACTTCCTCGCCGAGGCCACTCCCGAGGACAAACTCGCCCTCATCAAGCGGGAGCAGGCCGACGGGAAGCTCGTCGCGATGACCGGCGACGGCACCGACGACGCCCCGGCGCTGGCGCAGGCGGACGTCGGTGTGGCGATGAACACCGGCACCTCGGCCGCCAAGGAGGCCGGGAACATGGTGGACCTCGACTCCAACCCGACCAAGCTGATCGAGATCGTCGAGATCGGCAAGCAACTCCCGTGCCCGTTTCCAGGAACTGATCATGTCTTCTGCATCCCTGTCCGGACGGACCGTGCTCGTCACCGGCGCCACCTCCGGCATCGGCTGGGAGACCGCGCGGCAGCTCGCCGAGCGCGGCGCCACCGTCCTCGTACACGGCCGAACAGCCCAGGAGTCGCAGGCCGCGACCGACAAGCTCATCGCCACCGCCGGGATCGACGCATCCCTCCTGTGCGCGTTCGCCGCGGACTTCACCCGCCTCGAAGAGGTCGAGCACCTCGCCCACCGGATCATCCAGGAGCACCCGCACCTCGACGTGCTGGTCAACAACGCGGGCACGGCCGCTCCCGAGCGGCATACCGTTACCGTGGACGGCAACGAGATCGCCTTCCAGGTCAACTTCCTCGCCCACTACCTGCTCACCAACCTGCTGGAGCAGTCGCTCACCATGGGGTCTCCCCAGCTCGAAGAGCGAGGGGAAGAGCCGGGCGGCCGGGTCGTGAGCGTCTCGTCCTCGCTGCACCGCACCGGCTCCATCCAGTGGAGCGACCCCAACCGAGCCCGCAGCTACTCCCGGCTCGCCGCCTACGCACAGGCACAGCTGGCGCTCACCGTCTTCGCCGCCGACCCGCGCGTGACCGCCGTCTCCGTCCACCCCGGCATCTGTGAGACCGCGCTGCTGCCGCTCTACGCCCACCACGGCGCCACCCCGGCCGAGGGCGCCGCCCATGTGGTGCGACTGTGCGACCCGGCCACCGAAATCGTCAACGGCGCCTACTACGACCGCGACACGCGCGTCGACCCGGCCCCGTCCGCCACCGAGCCGCGCACCATCAAGCGCCTCAACAAGCTCGCCGACGTCCTCGTCGGCCACACCGGCTGAAGGGACGACTCGGAGCAATGTCGAAGCGCGCACGCAAGAAGAGAGCCCGCCGCAAGAAGAAATCCAACCACGGCCGCAAGGCCGGTCAGAGCTGACTCCTACCTTCCTCATGGCCACGGGGGCGGCACCGTCCGGGCCGCCCCCGCGCCCAAGTCAGGTGGTGTCTTTCCGTGATCCAGCTTCTGCCGCCCCATCTCCCCGCCCTCGCCCGGTGGTTCCCCGCCGGGGCAACCGGCCCCGCGGCGCTGGCCGAACACGTCCTGACCACCGGAACCGGACACTGGTGGGCGGACCGCGCCATCCAGCCACAGGCCGTGGCCGTGACCTGCGGGGACCATGCACTGCTGCGCGGCGACCCGCGCGCCCTCACCCCGGAAGCCCTGGCCCCGCTCGCCGGCAGCTACATCCAGGCACCCTCCCGCTTCCTGCCCGTCCTCGGTGCCGCCTTCGACCGGATCGACCCGTGGGAGCGCATGGTCTACGTGCACCGCGCACCCACGCCCGCACCCCGCCCGCCGCGGGGCGTGACGGTGCGTCGACTGCATCCGGAGGACACCCCGGCGCTGGCCGCCCTCGGCCCCGACGCAGCCTGGATCCACGGCAGCTGGGGCGACCCTGCCGGCCTCGCCGCTTCCGGCCGCGGCTGGGCGGCCTTCCACAAGAGCACGGCCCTCGCCGTAGCCTGCACGTACTTCCTCGGCAGCACGTACGAGGACATCGCCTGCACCACCGCCCCCGACCGCCGACGCGAGCACCTGGCGCTCGCCTGCGTCACCTCCCTGTGCACGGACATCGCCGCTCGCGGCCGAACCGCGAGCTGGTCCTGCTCACGCGACAACCGCCCCGGCCACCTGCTGGCCTGGACCGCGGGCTTCCGGCTCGAGCGCGAGTACATCCACCACCGCACCGGGAATCCCGCGACGAGGAGCCTGCCGAGCGGCAGACTCCCAGCATGAGCTACGAGCCCCGGGTACACGAACTGACCTTCGATGACGAGTCGTTCACGATCCACTACACGGTGACCCCGCCCCTGCCGGAGGGGGAAGACGAGCTTCCCGTACTCCTGGCGCTGGAGGCGGAGGACGACCTCGGCAACGAATACCTCGACAGGGGCGGCGCCTACGGAACCGCCCCCGACGGCTCGTACACCGACGGCAGCATCACGGGGCAGCCGACGCACCGGTGACAGCGCTGTGCGGGGCGACCGCTCTAGGCGCAATTGCCCCATATATGCAAACGATCGGGGAATCCTAACGAGTTCTTGACGCCCTCAAAGGCATCAGAATCGTGCCCTTGACCAGGTGGGGCGACATACGCTCGCGCCGTGTTCATCGTGACCGGGACATCTCAGCCGTCCCCGAACTGGTCGACTACCGGGTGCTCATGGCGCTCGTTCTCTTCGGCCTGCCCGCGCATCCACGCATCGCCCGGCAGCCGTAAGTCATCGCTGTGTCAGGGCTGACCGGATTCGGGGCGCCCGACAGCCCTCATGCACCCATCTGCTCTGCCTCACACCGTTCCCGGGGACCCCACAGCCGTCTCGTGGCGTGCGGGGGACACGTGAGCCTGCGGATTATTCATTGCATACGCTGATCAGGCCGTCTCCGTGATGGCCGGAATCGTTCGCCGTAGTTCAGGAGCACAGATGACCACCCCCGTCCACGTCCGTACGAGCCGCCTGCGTGCGTGGATGCTGGAGGGCTTGTCCGACATGGCCAAGCACCAGCAGGGGCCGCACGCCGAGCCGGTGTCCGCGCACAAAGGGCAGCGGTGGTGGCGGGTGATGTGCCTGACCGGCGTCGACTACTTCTCCACACTGGGCTATCAGCCAGGCATCGCCGCGCTCGCGGCCGGGCTGCTGTCGCCAGTGGCCACCATCGTGCTGGTGATCGTCACCCTGGCGGGCGCCCTGCCGGTGTACCGGCGGGTGGCCGAGGAGAGCCCGCACGGCGAGGGCTCGATCGCCATGCTGGAGCGGCTGCTGTCGTTCTGGAAGGGCAAGCTGTTCGTCCTGACCCTGCTCGGCTTCGCAGCCACCGACTTCCTCATCACGATCACCCTGTCGGCAGCGGACTCCTCCATCCACCTGGTGGAGAATCCGCATGTGCCCAGCGTGCTGCACGGTCAGCAGATGGTCGTCACGCTGGTGCTGATCGCGCTGCTGGGGGCGGTGTTCCTCAAGGGCTTCCTGGAGGCGATCGGCGTCGCCGTCGCCCTGGTCGGGGCGTACCTGGCCCTGAACGCGGTCGTCGTGGTCGTGGGCCTGTGGCACATCGCCACAGAGGCACACGTGGTCACCGACTGGTCCAGCGCCCTGACCACCGAGCACGGAAACGTTTTTTCCATGGTCGGGGTGGCGCTGCTGGTCTTCCCCAAGCTGGCGCTCGGCCTGTCCGGCTTCGAGACCGGCGTGGCGGTCATGCCGCACGTCGAGGGCGACCCCGGCGACACCGAGGAGAAGCCCGCAGGACGCATCCGAGGTACCAAGAAACTGCTTACCACCGCCGCGCTGATCATGAGCGTGTTCCTGATAGCCACCAGCTTCATCACCACCCTGCTCATCCCGGCAAAGGAGTTCGAGTCGGGCGGCGAGGCGAACGGGCGCGCGCTCGCCTACCTGGCGCACGAATACCTCGGAGACGTCTTCGGCACCGTCTACGACGTCGCCACCATCGCCATCCTCTGGTTCGCCGGCGCCTCCGCCATGGCCGGACTGCTCAACCTGATGCCCCGCTACCTGCCCCGCTACGGCATGGCCCCGCACTGGGCGCGCGCCGTGCGCCCCATGGTGATCGTCTTCACCTTGGTGGCGTTCCTGGTCACCTGGATTTTCAACGCCGACGTCGATGCCCAGGGCGGCGCCTACGCCACCGGCGTACTGGTCCTGATCTGCTCCGCGGCGATCGCGGTGACCATCGCCGCCCACCGCGCCCGACAGCGCAACTGGACGATCGCCTTCGCCGGCATCTCGGCGGTCTTCCTCTACACCACCGTCCTCAACGTCATCGAACGGCCCGACGGCGTCAAGATCGGCGCCTGCTTCATCGCCGGGATCATCCTCATCTCACTCCTGTCGCGGCTCGCCCGCGCCTTCGAACTGCGTGTCACCAGCGTGACGCTGGACGACATGGCGCAGCGCTTCGTACGCGACATCGCCAGCCGTAGGATCCGGTTCATCGCCAATGAGCCCGACAACCGCGACCTCGCCGAGTACCGCGAGAAGATCGATCAGATCCGGAAGGACAACGACGTCCCGGCCCAAGAGGACTTCGTCTTCGTCGAGGTCACCGTGCTCGACCCCTCAGAGTTCGAGGCGGAGATGAACGTACGCGGCGAAGTGCTGCACAACCGCTACCGCGTCCTGACCCTGGAGAGCTCCTCCATTCCCAACGCCATCGCCGCGCTCCTCCTGCACGTCCGCGACACCACCGGACAGAACGCTCACATCTACTTCGAATGGACCGAGGGCAACCCCTTCGCCAACTTCCTCCGCTTCTTCCTCTTCGGCCAGGGCGAAGTAGCCCCCGTCACCCGCGAAGTCCTGCGCGAGGCCGAACCGGATCGCGGCCGCCGCCCGCGCGTACATGTCGGCTGACCGTCCCTGCCGCGTGGCGTAAAAATGCCGCCAGAATTCCTGGCGGATGCGGCAGCGAGCGAGGCAAGGCGCGATTCTCCTCGTGTGACACCTTCTTGGCTCCCGGACCGCGCGGTACGCCGCGCCGTGGTCGCGCTCGTGACCTCCGCGGTGGCCTTCATCTCGCCGTTGGCCTGGTCGTCGACGCCTGGCAGCCTCCCGGCTCACAGACCGACGTCGCGGGCGCGGAAGTCCTCCAGCGTTTCGCGCCGCACGAGCAGCCGGGCGCGGCCGTCGCGCACCGCCACCACCGGGGGACGTCCCACAAGGTTGTAGCCCGACGCCATCGACAGCTGGTACGCCCCCGCGACCGGCACGACGAGCAGATCAACCCGGCCGTCACGGCGAGTTCGAGTTCCCCGGCGGAGCACACGTCCAGGCCAAGCCCTTCACCCGCAGGACCTTCTCGTCGTGGGCACCGGGAAAGGCGGCCCCCTGCGGCGCTCGCTGAGACCGTCGGTCGCCCGCTACTGCCTGGCGCACGCACCCTGCCCCGTACCGCTGGACACAGGAGAACTGGCCGAGTGATGCCACGGACGCAGTATGCGCACGACGCCGCTGGGCCGGCGATGCCCTTTTGGCGATCGGCATCGCCACCCTCTTCCCCCTGCTGCTCATGGGCGTCGACGCGGCGTCGGACTCCACGGCCGGCCCCCGAACGCGGCTCCGGGCAGCCCTCGGTGTCACCCTGTTCGCCGTACTGTGGCCCACCCGCGTCACGGCCACACCAGGCCTCCTCGCCTCCCACGGACTCGCCCACCGACACCACATCTGCGCCGACCGGCTCGTCTCGGTCTCCTGGCTGGACGGGGTTGCGCAACACCTGATCCTGCGGGACACCGACGGCAACCGCCTTGAACTCGACCCCCGCGTCCTCCTCGCCAACCCGAACAGAACGCGGTGAAGCGGCTGACTACCGCCACGCCCAGGTCAAGGAAGACCCGACGGAGTTTGACGCCGATCACGTGTGCGTCCTGGTGTGCCGGCAGATCCACCACCAGCGACACAAAAATGTGGCGGGCGAATGCCCCACGGCCAGAGCGGGACATCGGGCACCAGAGGACTCCCTCACACATGCCGGGGTGAAATACGGATAACTTCTCTCCGTAGAGGTCTGAATCGGTCAACAGCGAGTCCGATGGCCGTACCAGCCCTGACGCGGGATGAACTCGGTGGAACACCCCAGTCACCCAGGTCTACTGCATGATCATTCCGCGGGCGGTGAACCTCCGGCGGCCCATGGACGTCTGACATGTCGAAGTTCGTTCTCGAGAAGGCGGACAGCATGCAGCAGGCATGGACCAGCGTCATCGCCGTCCCGCCGCCCAGCATCGCCGACTTCCTCTCGACTCTGCTGTTTTCGCAAGTTTCAACGCTGCCATGGACGGTGGGCCGCAGCGCGGCTCGGGCACCCACGACACTGGCCGCGACGCGGCACAAAGCCGTGTGCAAGCACCATCGTCAATCAGCTCTATCGGAAGGACACTGAACGCATGGCGACGTTCGATCCGATCACCCGTCGACTCCGGCAGCTCTTCGCGGTCCTGGACACCGACGAAGATGGCTTCGTCACGTGGGGTGACTACCAGCGGATCGTGGACAAGTACATGACCGGCTATGCGTTGGCGAAGAGCGACGCCAGGATCAAGTCATTGGAGAAGGCGTACTGGGCGCAATGGCTGGGACTCCTTACGCAGGCGACCCCCGGGCAGGACCGTCTGTCCCAGGACGAGTTCGTCGCGGCCCACCGCACTGCGGGTTACGACACGCATGCGTCCCACCTGCTGGAGGACATTGCCCAGGCCATCTTCCATGTCCTGGACGTCGACGGCGACAAGCGGATCAGCAGGGACGAGTTCGCCCGGTACCTGGCCTTCTGTGAGATTTCCAGCGCCGACGCCGCAATCATCTTCCAGCGGCTGGACCTGGACGGCGACGCGTTCATCTCCCAACGAGAGGTCGCCAGGTCGCTCCGCGCATTCCACCTGTACAACGACGACCTCAACACTTCGGGTGGCATCTTCCTCGGCGTCACTGAGCCGAGTTCAGGCACCCCCTGACCGTGGGTTGAGCCGGGCCGCACGGATAGGCACCAAGGCCGCAGGGCCAGGACGACCTGTCCGTATCCAGAGTGCCTCCGGGGCAGGGACTCTGCGTGTCGGAGCAGTGACAAAGCGGCCGGATTCTGGCGTGACCGTAGATTGCACAGGACCGCGGGATCCTCCCCACGAGTGATCCACGTTCTCGTGAATTCACGTTTCCGTGTACCATCGGGGAGTGCTGACCATCGCCCCGGAGGCCGAGGTGCTCGCGCGCTTCGGCCGCGCTCTCGCCGACCCCATCCGCTGCCAGCTGCTGCTGGCTCTCCGAGCCGCCCCCGCCTACCCGTCCGACCTGGCCGACCAGATCGGCATCTCCCGGACCCGTCTGTCCAACCACCTGGCGTGCTTGCGGGACTGCGGCCTGGTCGTGGCTGTCCCCGACGGCCGACGCTCCCGCTACGAACTCGCCGACCCGCGCCTTGGTCACGCGCTCGACGATCTGCGCACCGCGGTCGTCGCTGTCGAGACCGACCGCAGTTGCGGCGATGCCGAGACGAAGGGCTGCTGCTGAGATGGCCTCGATATCCCTCGGCCCGACACCGGCCCGCCGCGACGCACTGGCCCGGCGGATACGACTGCTGGTCGCGGCGACGATCATCTACAACGTCATCGAGGCAGTCGTTGCGATCACCGCCGGGACGATCGCCTCCTCCACCGCGCTGATCGGCTTCGGCCTGGACTCCGTCATCGAAGTCTCCTCCGCCGCGGCGGTCGCCTGGCAGTTCTCCGCCCGCGACCACGTGCTGCGCGAGGCGCGGGAGGAAACCGCGCTGCGGGTCATCGCCGTCTCCTTCTTCGCCCTCGCCGCCTACGTCACCGTCGACGCCGTACGAGCCCTGACCGGCACCGGCGAGGCCGACCGCTCCATCCCCGGCATGGTGATCGCCGCACTCTCCCTGGCGGTCATGCCGTTCCTGTCCGCCGCCCAGCGCAGGGCCGGACGGGAACTCGGCTCCGCCAGCGCGGTCGCGGACTCCAAGCAAACCCTGCTGTGCACGTACCTGTCCGCCGTGCTCCTGGTCGGCCTGGTCCTCAACGCCACCCTTGGCTGGTCCTGGGCCGATCCCATCGCGGCCCTCGTCATCGCCGCCATCGCGGTCAAGGAAGGCAGGGACGCATGGAAGGGCAAGGGCTGCTGCCCGGTGCCAGCCGTGCCAATGTCCACCGCCGCGACGGCCACCTCGCGTGACGCCAGCGGCTGTAGCCCGGGCTGCGCCTGCTGCTGAACCGTGAATGCGCTGGTGCCCCGAACGGCTCGTTGGGGGGACCAGCGCGATGGTTCGGCGTCAGTGACTGCGAGGCACGTACATGATCACGGCCATGCCGCAGAGGCAGCACCTCCTCGTGGGCCGCCGTCGATTCCGCACCCGTCGGCACGGCCTGATGCGTTCGACCCGCCACCGTCTTGATCACTTCCTCGCCCGGTCAGCATGCCTTGCCGTTGGCCTGATCCAGGCCCGGATCTGGTGCATCGCCGCGCAGGGATGCGATCTCCGTCGACGCGTATCCTCGCCGTTCACGTGAAGGGAGGCGCTGACTCCCCACCGCGGACGACGGGCCAGTAGTTCAAACTGTTGGCGATGTCCTCGGCGTTCTGCACCTCCCGCGCAACCTCGCCCAGGAGATGAAAAGCCAGGTCAGCGCACCCGTCCCCGTGTCTTGAGGGGCACCGGCCCTCTTTTCCTTTCGTAGTTTCGCGGTGCCGTCAAGCTCCCCGCGGGGCGGGGCGGGCGGCGCCTCCTCACGGTTGGTCAGACCTGGATCTGTCCGCCGTCGACGAAGTGCTCGGCACCGGTGATGAACGAACTCTCCGGCCCGGCAAGGAAAGCGGCCAGCGCCGCGACCTCCTCGGGACGGCCCATGCGCTGCAGCGGTAGCTGCGAGGCCAGCACTCCGTGGAAGTCGTCAATGCTCTGGCCGAGCCTGCCGGCGAGGCGTTCGATCGCGGGTGTGGCGATGGGACCGGGCGTGATGACGTTGACGCGCACGCCTCGCGGGGCCAGCTCCGCGGCCCAGGTCCGGCCCAGACTGCGCACGGCTGCCTTGGACGCGGCGTAGACGCCCATTCTGTCGGCGCCCTGATGGATGGTGGAGGAGGCCAGCAGGATCACCGACGCGGGCTGAGCGAGCAGGGGCAGCGACTTCTGCACGGTCAGCAGGCTGCCCTTGGTGTTCACACCGAAGACGAAGTCGAACTGCTCCTCCGTGACGTCCTGGAGGCGGGCGCCGTCGCCGACACCGGCATTGGCCACGACGGCGTCCAGTTGCCGCCCGTCGCCGCGGATGACGTCCATGACCCGGTCGAGGTCGGCGGCCTGCGAGACGTCGCACGGCACGGCGACCGCGTCGGGCCCGATGTCCTTGGCCGCGGCTTCGAGTTCGTCTTCGCGGCGGCCGGTCAGGTAGACGCGGGCGCCGTCATCGGCAAAGCGCTCGGCGATCGCCCGTCCGATACCGCTGGAGGCACCGGTGACCAGGGCCGTCTTTCCGTCCATGGGGCGCATGGCACCCATCCTTTCGAGATAACTATGTCGTCTGCCTCTCGAGATAACTACGTCGTCTGCGCTGCTCATAGCCGCCACACAACAGGACACGGACAGTCGGTTTTTCTTGACCGCCTCGTCCAGAACATAATCGACGGCCATGGCACGATCCCGAAGCTTCGATGAAGGTGAGGTCCTGCGCGCCGCCAGGGACCAGTTCTGGTCGACCGGTTACGCGGCGGCGAGGGTGGACGACATCGCCGCGGCCACCGGTCTGGGCAAGGACAGCCTCTACGGCGCCTTCGGCGACAAGCACCAGTTGTTCCTGCGCACTTTCGACGACCATTGCGCCGGACTGATCGAGGCCGTGCGTCGGGCGCTCGACGGTCCGGATGCCCGCGCCCATGAACGGCTGCGCGCGCATGTACTGGCGGTGGCGAACGCCACCGCCTCGGACGTCTGTCTGCGTGGCTGTCTGCTCGCCAAGGGCGCCGCCGAGCTGTCGGAGCACGATCCGGCCGTCGCGGCGACCGCCCGCCGGACGTTCGCAGCCATCGAGGAACTGATCTCTTCCTGCATCGCGGGAGCGCAGCGGGCGGGCGACATCAAGCAGGACGCGGACCCCGCTCGGCTGGCCGGACTCCTCCTGGCCGTGCTGCGCGGGATCGAAGCGCTGGGCAAAGGCGGAAGTAGCCCCGACTCGCTGCACGGGATCGCCGAAACGGCCCTAGCTCTCCTGCCCCGGCCATTGGACGGCCACGGCCCGGACCGGAAAGCTGGCCTGCGAGACGCGTGAGCAGCGCCCGGCCCAGCTCCCAGGTGCCGCTCGGCGCCGTAGTCGCGGTCGGATTTTTGGAACCGCCCCACGTCAGCAGCCGGTTGGGCGCGGCGTGGGCCGGTCCGGTGAGAGCCGGCGCGGCAGCCACAGGGGTGCGACTACAGCACCGGCGCCGGGCTGCCGCCTGATCCACCTCCCCCTCTTGTAAGCCCGGCTCAAGGCTGCCCGGTAGATGATCTTGCGTGGCATGATCGTGCAGTGGCTGGTGTGATCACGGCATCGGAGCCGGGCTGGATAGGACTCTTCTGAGGGCTGAGCAAGCGTCAGTTCCGCAAGTTGATCGGTGTCGTGCGGCGTCGCGGTGGCGGAGCGCCGACGGGCGGGCGTGAGTGGGCGCTGTCCCTGTAAGACCGGGTGCTGATGGTGGCGGCGTACTGGCGTACGGATTTGACGATGCGGCAACTCGGCCCCTTGTTCGGGGTGTCGAAGTCGACCGTGGACCGCGTCATCGACCACATCGCACCGTTCCTCGCGCTTACCCCCGTGCGACGCCAGCACCCGGCAGGAACCGTTCTGATCGTCGACGGAATCGACGCCAACACCCGTCACAACCCCGGATCGTCAGTCCCGAAGGGATCCAACCCACCTCAAAGATCATTTTGTTAGGAGCGGTCACGCTTGTGCGGCGCGGCAGGGGCTGGGACCTCCTCGGCGGCAGGCACCGGGCCTGGGGCGGTACCGTCGCCGAAGGGGCGCCCGCCGAGCTGCTCGCGGTGGTGCGGGGCCAGCCAGCCGGACAGATCTGGTCCGAGCGGGACGATGCGCGTCGGATTGATGTCGGCGTGGACCTGGTAGTAGTGCCGCTTGATGTGGTCGAAGTCGACGGTGTCGCCGAAGCCTGGGGTCTGGAACAGGTCGCGAGTGTAAGCCCACAGCACCGGGTCCTCGCTGAGCTTGTTGCGATTGCATTTGAAGTGCCCGTGGTACGCGGTGTCGAAGCGGACCAGCGTGGTGAAGAGCCGGATGTCGGCCTCGGTGATCGTGTCTCCGACCAGGTACCGCCGCGTGGACAGGCGCTCGGAGAGCTGGTCCAGGCGCGCGAACAGCCGTCGATACACCTCGTCGTAGGTCTGCTGGCTTTCGGCGAAACCGGCCCGGTAGACGCCGTTGTTGACGTCCTGGTAGACGGCGTCCATCACCTCGTCGATCTCGCCGCGCAGCTTCTGCGGGTACAGGTCTGGCGCACCTTCGCGGTGCAGTGACCTCCACTCGGTGGCGAAGTCGAGGGTTATGCGCTGGAAGTCGTTCGTGACCAGCTTGCCGCTGGGGATGTCGACGATCGCGGGGACGCTGACCCCGCCCGGGTAGCCGGTCTCGCGGGCGTCGTAGGCCTCGCTGAGGAACCGGATGCCCAGGACCGGGTCTCTTCCTTCCGCATCAAGGGTGAACCGCCAGCTGCGCTCGTCCTGGATGGGATCGGTTATGGCGAGGGAGATGGCTTCCTCCAGGCCGAGGAGCCGCCGGGAGATGAGCGTGCGGTTGGCCCAGGGGCAGGGCCGGCTGACCGCCAGCCGGTACCGTCCGGCCTCGACCGGCCAGCCGTCTTCACCGGCGGCCGTGATCCGGTCCGTGAAATGGCTGGCGGACCGCTTGAATTCGGTGCTTGCGCCGGAGGTAACCGGGTCGGTGGTATTCATGGCGACTCCTTGATGGTGGAGCCGGTCAGGCCGCGTCGCGCAGCGGCTTGAGCGCATTGCTCCAGGCGATGACCTGATCGAGCATCGGGTTCACCGTCTCCTCCTGGAAGGCGGCGGGCTTGAAGTCGGAGAAGTTCTCGAAGTCGGTGAACAGTGACAGCATCACCGTGTTGCGCACGGTGGCTACCTGCAGTTCCGCCATGATGCCGCGGAGGTGCTCGATTGCACGGGCTCCTCCCACGCTGCCGTAGCCAACCAGGCCGGCAGCCTTGTTGTTCCACTCGGCGTGGAGGAAGTCGATCGCGTTCTTCAGCGCGCCGGACGTGGAGTGGTTGTATTCGGGGGTCACGAAGACGAAGCCGTCGAATGTGGCGACCTTGGCGGCCCATGCCTTGGTGTGCTCGTTGGCGTACTGCGCCAAGGACGGCGGAATGCTCTCGTCGAACAGCGGCAGGCCGAACTCCGCGATCTCGACGAGCTCGAACTCGGCATCCTGGCGCTTGGCCGCGATGTTGTAGACCCACTCGGCGACGGCCTGGTTGTTTCGGCCGGGGCGGGTGCTGCCGGTGATGATGGCGATCTTGGTCACGTGATGCCTTTTACTGGTTGAAGGATAAACTTGGCTGACAACGTGACAATGCTCGAGCCGCGGCGCCTTGTCAAGAGTTTAGTTCGTTTGGCAACGAACCATAGGATCGCCAGCCCGACCCCCTGAGCGAATCGAGCCGACCCCGCGCCCCCAAGCAGCAGCTGGCAGCGGGGCATCCCGGCAGCACGGGCACCCGCCTCGTACTCATCCACGACAACCTGCGCCAGGAGATGCGGCAGATCCGGGAGGCGGTCGCACAGGTGGCGGCCGGCCAGCAGGACGCCGCCTCAGCCCGCTCAATGATCAACAGCCTCACGCTGCGCCAGAACTACTGGACCCTCGGAACGTTCTGCACCGCCTACAGCCGCACCCTCACCACCCACCACACCATCGAGGACCAGTTCATGTTCCCCGAGCTCCGTAAGAAACAGGAATCGCTGGGGCCTGTCGTCGAACAACTGGAACACGAGCACGAGGTCATCGCCGAGGCACTGGCCCGGCTCGACGCCGCCCTGGTCATCCTCGTCCAGGACGACAGCGGACTGGGTGAGGTCCAGGATCTGGCAGCGGTGCTGGACCGCATCCTCAGCTCCCACCTCGGCTACGAGGAAGAGGAACGGGTGGAGCCGCTGGACCGGCTGGGCATCAACGTCTGACCCGCCGGCTCACCGGGACCGCTGGACGGCTTCTGCCCCCGGCGGTCCCGGCCTCTGTTGCGTTCAAGGAGCAGCAGGCCGCCGACAGCGGCCACCGCCCACGCGGCCAGGATCACCACACCG
>NZ_JBSFMS010000099.1:0-28737 GCF_053599675.1 Streptomyces sp. NPDC000880
CCCGCGTGTGACGCGGTCCGGCCCCTTCGCTCTGCGTGCTGACGGATCAGGCGGTCGCCGAGCGGTACTTGCGCACCGCGAGCGTACGGAACGCGAGAATGATCAGGATCGACCAGAGCACCGATGCCAGCACGGCGTGCTGCATGGGCCAGGCGTCCGACACCGGGTAGTTCGGCGGCAGATTGCCGAACAGCTCGCGGCATGCCTGCACGGTGGCGCTGAAGGGGTTCCACTCGGCAATGTGCCGCAAGAAGGTCGGCATCTGCTCCGCGGGCACGAAGGCGTTCGAGATGAAGGTCAGCGGGAACAGCCAGATCAGACCGCCGGACGTGGCGGCCTCCGGTGTGCGCACCGACAGACCGATCAGTGCGCCGATCCAGGAGAAGGCGTATCCCAGCAGAAGCAGCAGGCCGAAGCCGAGCAGCACCTTGCCGAAGTTCTCGTGCGTACGCCAGCCGATGATGAACGCGACGAGCGCGAGGACCACCAGGGTGAGTGCGGTCTGCACGAGGTCCGCGAGCGTACGGCCCGTGAGGACCGCACCGCGAGCCATGGGCAGCGACCGGAAGCGGTCGATGAGCCCCTTGTGCATGTCGTCGGCGATACCGGCGCCGGCACCCGCCGTGGCGAAGGTGACGGTCTGCGCGAAAATACCCGCCATCAGGAATTCGCGGTACTGGCCCGCGTCGATCTCTCCCTGCTGGCCCGGGAGTTGGATCGCGCCGCCGAAGACATAGGCGAACAGCACCACGAACATGACGGGCTGGATCATCCCGAAGATGATCATCTCCGGGATCCGGGTCATCCGGATGAGATTGCGCTTGGCGACGACGAGCGAGTCGTTGACCGACTGCACGATGCCGCCGCGGGGTCTGGGGGCCGCGACCTGCACGGCGTCCGTTGTGGCAGTTGTGGCGGTCACTTCGCGGACTCCTTCCGGGACTTCTTGGCCTTCGCGCCCTGGGCACCCCTGGCGTCCTGTGCCTCGCCGTTCTCCTCGGCCTCGATCTCGGCGGCGTGGCCGGTCAGCGAGATGAAGACATCGTCGAGGGTGGGCCGGCGCAGACCGATGTCGTCGATCTCGACGCCCCGGATGTCCAGTTCGCGGATGACCTCGGCGAGCAGCTTGGCGCCGCCGGTGACGGGGACGGTGAGCTTGCGGGTGTGTTCGGCGATCGCGACGTCGCCCTTGCCGAAGCCGAGGAGCACCTCGCGCGCCGGGCTGATCTGCTCGCTCTCGTGCACGACGACCTCGACGCGCTCGCCGCCCGTACGGGCCTTGAGCTGGTCGGAGGTACCGCGCGCGATGACCTTGCCGTGGTCGACGACGCAGATGTCGTGGGCCAGGTGGTCGGCCTCTTCGAGGTACTGGGTGGTGAGCAGCAGTGTCGTACCGCCCCTGACCAGCTCCTGGATGACCTCCCACAGTTGCTGCCGGTTGCGCGGGTCGAGGCCGGTGGTCGGCTCGTCCATGAACATCACCGGCGGCGATACGACCAGGGCCGCGGCGAGGTCGAGGCGGCGGCGCATACCGCCGGAGTACGTCTTGGCGGGGCGGTCGGCGGCGTCGGCGAGGTTGAAGCGCTCGAGCAGCTCGCCCGCCCGCGTCTTCGCGTCCCGCGAGCTCATCTGGTAGAGCTGGCCGACCATTTGGAGGTTCTCGCGGCCGGTCAGATACTCGTCGACCGCGGCGAACTGGCCGGAGAGGCCGATGGAGCGGCGCACTTCGTTCGGGTGCTTGAGGACGTCGATACCGGCGACGACGGCCTTGCCGCTGTCGGGCTGCAGGAGCGTGGTCAGTACGCGCACGGCGGTGGTCTTGCCGGCGCCGTTCGGGCCGAGCAGTCCCAGAACCGTGCCTTCGGGGACGTCGAGATCGACGCCGTCCAGAGCTCTTACGTCGCCGAAGGTCTTCACCAGACCTTCGGCGTAAATGGCGCCTGGCATATGGGTCCCCCAAGGTGGCAGATGATGGTCGCGTCATGCGAAAGCTCGGATGTGCGTGCCTGCTCGCGGCTTCGCCGGGAAATGGCAAGGCCCTTACGGTAACGCGATACATCGCGTTACTCAAGAGCGCCGCGATAGATGCGGGTAACGACTCGGCCAGGACTCAGACCATGACGGTGTAACCCGCATCGCGAAGCGCCGCCGCGACCTCTTCGCAGTGCTCCGGGCCCTTCGTCTCCAGCTGCAACTCCACCTCCGCTTCCGTGAGTCCGAGCCGTGGATCGGTCCGTACGTGACTCACATCAAGGACGTTAGCGTCGACCACTGACAACGAGCCGAGAAGTGCGGCAAGGGCCCCCGGCCGGTCCGTCAGGCGCACCCGCAGCGAGAGATACCGGCCCGCCGCCGCCATGCCGTGCCGCAGGATCCGCTGCATCAGCAGCGGGTCCACATTGCCGCCCGACAGCAGGGCGACGACCGGTCCCTCGAACGCCCGCGGCTCGCTCAGCAGCGCCGCCACCGGACTCGCCCCGGCCGGCTCGACGACGAGCTTCGCCCGCTCAAGGCAGAGCAGCAGCGCGCTGGAAAGCGCGTCCTCGGAGACCGTACGGACCTCGTCGACAAGATCGCCAATGATTTTGAACGGAACGTCCCCCGGGCGGCCCACATTGATGCCGTCCGCCATCGTCGACGGATGGTCGATCGACACCGGGTGGCCCGCGGAGAGCGAGGGCGGATACGCGGCCGCGCCCTCCGCCTGCACGCCGATCAGCTTCACATCCGGCCGCAGCGCCTTCACCGCCACCGCGATACCGGCCGCCAGCCCGCCGCCGCCGATGCCGACGACGATCGTCCGCACCTCCGGGCACTGCTCGAGGATCTCCAGCCCGACCGTGCCCTGCCCGGCGATGATGTCGGGGTGATCGAAGGGGTGGATGAAGACCGCGCCCGTCTCGTGCGCGTATTCCTGCGCGGCGGCCAGCGTCTCGTCGATGACCTGGCCCTGCAGCCGCACATCGGCGCCGTACTCCCTCGTCGCCGCGACCTTCGGCAGCGGCGCTCCCATCGGCATGAACACCGTGGAGCGCACCCCGAGCAGCGAGGACGCCAGCGCGACCCCCTGCGCGTGGTTGCCGGCGGACGCGGCGACGACGCCCGCGGCCCGCTCCTCCGGGGAGAGCCCGGCGATGCGTACGTACGCGCCGCGCAGCTTGAACGAACCGGTGCGCTGCAGGTTCTCGCACTTGAAGTGGACAGGCGCGCCGACCAGGTGCGACAGATGCCTGCTGCCCTCCATCGCGGTCATCCTGGCGACCCCCGCGAGCATCTTCTGTGCCCCTCGGATGTCGTCGAGGATGACGGGGCGAAAGGTGCCAGGCGTGCTGAAGGTCATGACGCCAAGTCTCGCAGCTCACCGGCCAGGCGGCTGCCCGGTTTCCCTGCTCCCCACTGGTTTGTGCAGCCCTGGTACGCACCGGGTTTTTGCCGCGTACTCTGTCCCCCACCAACCGACCACCGCACGAGAGAGCCCTCTAGCCATGCCCCCCACTCAGGACATGACGACTCATCTCGACCCCGGCCTCCTCGATGCCCTGCAGCACGAGGTCGCCGTCTTCGCACGCCGCGCGGAACAGACCCGGCTCGGCGGGGTCGGCCAGGTCCGCAACTCCATGGACCGTGCCGCGTATCTGCTGCTCAACCGGCTCGACAAGGAAGGCCCCATGGGGGTCAAGGCGCTCGCCGCGGGGATGGGCATCGACTCGTCGACCGTAACCCGCCAAGTCGCGCCGCTCGTCGACACGGGCCTCGTCAAGCGCACCTCCCACCCGGAGGACGGCCGCGCCGTCGTGCTCCAGCTGTCCCCCCGCGGCCAGGCCAGGCTCGAAGAAGTCCGCTCCTCGCGGCGCGAGCTGATGGCACAGGTGACGGACGGCTGGACCGAGGCGGAGCGGGAGTCGTTCTGCACCCTGCTCACCCGCTTCAACACCGCGCTCTCCGCCCGCCAGGCCGGCCTGCCGCCCGTGGACACGGAGACGCCGCCGACCTCTTGACCCGGTGGGCGCATCTGCCCCTAGATGAGGATGTGAGCGAGCGGCAGACGGTACGACGGCGTCGCCGGGCCCGTGAGTTCGATGCTTTCGTCGCGGGCGCGGCGGGCCGGCTGCTGCATGCCGCGACCCTGCTCACCGCCGAACCCCCCGGTGCCAACCCGCACGCCCAGCAGCTGCTGACGGCGGCCCTCGCCCATACGTACGCGGAATGGGACCGGCTGCGCGGCGAGGACCCGTACGACCGCACCCGCCAGGACCTCGCCGCCCGCTTCGCCCGCAGCGCCTGGCGCTACCACCGGGTGCGCGGCGGCGTACTGGACCGCCTCACCCCGCAGGAACGCCTCATCCTGGTGCTGCGCCTGTACGAAGGGGTCGCCGCGGAGCAGACGGCGGCAATGATCGGGCTCCCGGTGGAACGGGTCCGCGCGATCTGCACCCGCGCGATCGCGACGATGCGCAGCGCCCCGCCGGCGCCGCCGTGCGCCCCGGCCCAGGCGGCGACATGAGCCGCCCGGACCGCAAGGAGGACGAGGTCCGCCGGATGCTGGAGACCCACCACCTCCCGGTCCCGGCCGATCTGGCGGCCCGCGCGGCGGAACACGGGACCCGGCTGCTGCGCCGCCACCGGACGGTACGCCGCGCCGCTTGGCTGCTGCTGATGGCGGCGGCAATCGCGTTCGCGATCTGGGCGGCGATTGTGGAGCCGTGGGTGACGCCGCCGACGGAGACAACACCTGAGCTGGAGGGCTGGTAACGACCCCCTTGTCCGGATCTATGCTGGATGGAGCGGCGCACAGATCGAGCCGAGGAGGTCGTCATGACCAGAAAAGTTGCCGACTGCCGCAAATTCCCGAGCGAGATGGACTGCAGCCTCACCATCTCCGGCGAGGAAGAGGAAGTCGTCCGGGCCGCCAGTGAACACGCGGTCTCCGTCCACGGACACACGGACAGCCTGGAACTGCGTTCACAGATCCGGGAGTCCCTCGAGAACGAGAAGGTCCACGCCTGACCGGGCCACTTCCGTAGGACGCCGGCCGGGCGTCGGGCCTCCGGTCCGCGTGGCTCAGCCCAGCGCCTGCTGCAGGTCAGCCAGCAGATCGTCGCCCGACTCAATGCCCACCGACAGACGCACCAGGTCCGCCGGAACCTCCAGGGCGGAGCCCGCCACCGAGGCGTGCGTCATCCGGCCCGGGTGCTCGATCAGCGACTCGACCCCGCCCAGGGACTCACCCAGCGTGAAGAGCTTCGCGCGGTTGCAGACCTCGACCGCCGCCGCCTCGCCGCCCTCGACCCGGAAGGAGACCATCCCGCCGAAGGCCTTCATCTGCTTCGCCGCGGTCTCGTGGCCCGGGTGCTCAGGCAGCCCCGGGTAGAGGACCTGCGTGACCCTGGGGTGGCGAGTGAGCATCTCAGCGACCCGGGCGGCGTTCGCGCTGTGCCGGTCCATCCGGACGGGCAGCGTCTTGATGCCGCGCAGCACCAGCCACGCGTCGAAGGGGCCTGCCACCGCTCCCATGGCGTTCTGGTGGTACGCCAGTTCCTCGCCCACCGTCGAGTCCGCCGCGATCAGCGCACCGCCGACGACGTCGGAGTGCCCGCCCATGTACTTGGTCAGCGAGTGCACGACGATGTCCGCGCCGAGCGCGATCGGCTGCTGCAGATAGGGGCTGGCGAAGGTGTTGTCCACGACGAGGCGCGCGCCCGCACCCCGCGCGATCTCCGCGACCGCCGCGATGTCGGTGATGCCGAGGAGGGGGTTGGACGGGGTCTCGACCCAGATGACCTTCGTCTTGGGGGTGAGGGCTGCGCGCACCGCGGCCGGGTCGGAGGTGTTCGCCACCGACCATTCGACGCCCCACCGGGAGACGACCTTCGCGAAGAGCCGGAAGGTGCCGCCGTACGCGTCGTTCGGGATCACCACATGGTCGCCCGGCTCCAGCAGCGTACGCAGCAGGCAGTCCTCCGCCGCGAGCCCGGACGCGAAGGCGAGCCCGCGCCGGCCGCCCTCCAGCGCCGCGAGGTTCTCCTCGAGGGCGGTACGGGTCGGGTTGGCGCTGCGGCTGTACTCATAGCCGCCGCGCAGTCCGCCCACGCCGTCCTGCTTGTAGGTGGACACCTGATAGATGGGCGGGACGACCGCGCCGGTCAGTGGGTCCGCCGTGTTGCCCGCGTGGATCGCGATGGTCTCGAAGCTGTGCAAGCTGTGCTGGTCGCTCATGAGGCCCGAGCGTAGTCCGGGTCGGGCTCGGGCGGCGCGTCCCGCCCCGGCCGCTGTCCGGGGCGTTGCGGTCGAACCCGTGCGCAGCCCCGCCCCGGCCGCTGTCCGGGACTGTGCGGTCTTGGAGACAATGGGCTCATGGAGATTCTCTGGTTCCTGATCGCGATGGCCATGCTGGCCGCGGTCATCGGTCCTTTTGTGCTGCGCCGCCGCTCCGGCATCGTCCAGGTCGCGCCCGGCTCACCCGACGCCGCCGACCCGGACACGTACGGATTCATGCGCCAGGAAGAGCTGGACATCCGGCTGCCGGGACCCGACCAGGACCTCCTCGACGTACTCGACGTCGTGCAGCACACCCAGGACTGGCGGGCCGCGTCGCAACTACTGGCCGGCACCCCGAAGGACGGCGAGGTGCGCTGGCAGCGCGTGCAGGCCTTCGCCGGAGCGGCGTCGCTGGAGCTCCAGCAGCGGCCGGGCGTCGGCGGGGCATGGCTGCGCGCCTGGCGCTCGGATTCCCCGAAGGACGCGGGCGGCGCGCAGGTGCACGCGGAGTTCCTGGTGCAGCAGGCCTGGCGGTCCTCGACCGCGGGCACCGACGACTTCCGGATCATCCTGGAGGAGGCCCGTACGGTCTGCGGCGAGGCGGCTCTGCTCGCGCCCGGCGACCCCGTCCCGTACATCGTCGAACTCGCCGTCGCGCGCGGACTCGGCTACCCCCACGAGCAGTTCGACCAGCTGTGGGCGAAGGTCATCGACCGCGCGCCCGAGCACATGGGCGCACATCTGGCCGCGCTGCACTACTGGTGCGAGAAGTGGCACGGCTCCCGCGAGGAGGCCGACCACTTCGCGACGACCGCCGCGGCCCGCGCCCCGCAGGGCTCGCTGCTGGCCGCGCTGCCGCTGTTCGCGGTGTACGAGCACGTCCCCGACCTCAACCTGGTGCAGGGTTTCTACCAGAGCGCGGTGGTGACGAAGGCGATGGAGGGCGCGCTCTTCGCGGTGCACTCCGCCCGCGCCGACGACCCGATGCTCGCGCACGTACGGCATCTGCTGGTCCTCTTCCTCGTACGGTCGGAGAGGTGGGCCGAGGCGATGAACCAGCTGGTGAGGGTGGACGGCCACGTCGGCGCGCTGCCGTGGACACACAGCGGCGACCCGGCGGCGGAGTACACGGTGTACCGGAACCTGGCGGTGGCGGGGTACGAGGCGAACGGTGGCAGCCCGGCGACGCTGCTGCAGTGAGGCGGGCGCGGCGGGCAGGAATCCCTGCCCGCCCCCGGACGTTGTCATGAGGGCCGACCCCCTCGAGGAGACCGCATGTTCCTTTCCCGCCGCACCCCCGAGCTGCCCACCCCCGACCAGGCCCTGCGCGGCCGCGAGACCCCCGAGTTCTCCGTCCCCGACCGCCACACGGTCCTCGGCAACCCGCTGCTGGGCCCGTACCCGGAGGGCCTGGAGGTCGCGGACTTCGGCCTGGGCTGTTTCTGGGGCGCGGAGCGCAAGTTCTGGCAGACGGACGGCGTCTGGACGACGCTGGTCGGCTACCAGGGCGGATACACCCCGAACCCGGCGTACGAAGAGGTCTGCTCGGGCCTGACGGGCCACACGGAGGCAGTCCGCGTCGTCTTCGATCCGTCGGTCGTCTCGTACGAGTCGCTGCTGAAGCTGTTCTGGGAGTCCCACGACCCGACGCAGGGCTTCCGCCAGGGCAATGACGTGGGCACGCAGTACCGCTCGGCGATCTACACCCACTCGGATTCCCAGGCGAAGACTGCGCGGGCGTCCCGGGAGGCGTACCAGCGGGTCCTGACGGGCTCGGGGTACGGCACGATCACAACGGAACTGCTGCCGGCGGAGGGCCGCCCGTTCTACCCGGCGGAGGGGTATCACCAGCAGTACCTCGACCGCAACATTAACGGGTACTGCGGGATCGGCGGGACGGGTGTCTCTTGCCCGATCGGTGTTGCGAAGGCAGATGACTGAGCCCACCCCGCCGATGCGACGGCAACGCTGAGCGCACTGCTTGCCGGTCCCGATCCGGTGAGCACTGCCCTGCGGGTTGATGGCTCCCAACGGGTAGCCCATGGGGGCCGGCCATACGGCCGGTGCCCTCCACGTTTCGATTCGCCTTGTCAATCCCGCCATTTCGGGACCAAGAGATCAGGATTGAAGGGTCGCCGGCCTCCGCCACCCACTGGGAGCACGATCACTGCGTGCAGTGCTTCCCTGATCAACGCACGCTTCTGCGCCAGGTCCAGTTGGCCGGAGTTCCAGCGCTCGCGTACGTCACCATCCACATCTAAGGATTCCCGTCCAGCAGATACGACGGGGTGCGGTAGTCGGTAACCGTTCCGTCGGCCTTGATGTTGGGGGCCGAGTCGCGCCGAGAAGACGGCATCCATCGCCATCCATTCCTTCGGTGTGACGATGGGCTCCCACAGCCCCACCACGGGAACGCCATTGGCGTCCCGGACCAACTCCCCGTTGTGTGGCCGACGGGTGAGCTCTGGCTTCGACCCCGAACTGGCGGCGCCACGGCGGTACGGCGGCCGTCGGGCAGCCCATCGCTCACACGTTCCGAAACGTACGCCGACCGTTGAAATTGCACGGCGCCGTAGTCGGCGGGACGCTGAACATGTCAGCCCGAGGCGTCCGCTTGCGCTTCCGGTCCATGACGGGTGCCTGGGCGCTGGCACACAACCGACCCCACGCTCGATGCTGCGGCCGGAACAGGCTGAAGCCGGGGTGAGATGGGGTCGGCGCCTCTCGCAAGGAAAATGCCATGGACAGCACAACCCTGGAAGCGATGCGGAGCAAGCTGCGCGGGCCGGTCATAGGCCCGCAGGACGCTGAATACGACCAGGCCCGCAAGGTCTACAACGCCATGATCGACAAGCGTCCCGCTGCCATCGCTGGATGCATGGACGCTGCAGATGTCATGGCCGCGATCACGATCATCCGCGACAACGGTCTGGAACTCGCCGTCCGGGGTGGCGGACACAGCGGCCCCGGCCTCTGCCTGGTGGACGGCGGCGTCACCATCGACCTGTCGCCGATGCGCTGGGTGCGCGTCGACCCAGCCGCGAAGACAGCCCAGGTCGGCGGAGGAAGCCAACTCGGCGACCTCGACCACGCTGCGCATGGCTTCGGGCTCGCCACGCCCACAGGGATCGTTTCGATGACGGGCGTCGGCGGGCTGACCCTCGGCGGCGGCCACGGCTACCTCACCCGCAAGCACGGCCTGACGGTGGACAACCTGCTGTCCGCGGACGTCGTGCTGGCCGACGGCAGCTTCGTTACCGCGAACGAGACCGAACACCCGGACCTGTTCTGGGCCCTGCGCGGAGGAGGCGGCAACTTCGGCATTGTGACCTCCTTCACCTACGGGCTCCACCCGGTGGACACCGTCGGGGTCGGGATCACCGTCTGGCCGGTCGACCGCACCCGCGAGGTGCTGGCGTGGTATCGCGACTTCCTCCCGCAGGCCCCCGAGGACGTCTACGGCTTCTTCGCGGTCCTTGTGGTCCCGCCCGGCCCGCCCTTCCCCGAAGAGCTCCACGGGCAGAAAGTGTGTGGCGTTGTGTGGTGTCACACCGGTGATCCCGACCGCTTCGAGGAGGCCCTCACGGTGGTGAACGAGCCCGGGCCGCCTGCCTTCCACTTCACGACGCCGATGCCCTACCCCGCGTTGCAGAGCATGTTCGACGACTTGATACCCCCCGGATACCAGTGGTACTGGCGCGGCGACTTCTTCGGCCAGATCCCGGACGCCGCTGTGGACGTGCACCTCAAGTACGGGGAGAACATCCCCACCCCGCTCTCGCTGATGCACCTCTACCCGGTCGACGGGGCCGCCCACCGGGTGGGCCGGGACGACACCGCGTGGGCTTACCGGGACGCCGTGTGGTCCGGCGTCTTCGCCGGTGTCGACCCCGACCCCGCCAACGCCGAGACCATCAAGCAATGGTGCGTCAACTACTGGGAGGAGCTGCACCCGTACTCCATGGGCGGCTCGTACGTGAACTTCATGGGTGCGGACGAAGGCCAGGAACGGGTCCGGGCCACCTACCGCGACCACTACGACCGGCTCGCACAGATCAAGCAAACCTACGACCCCGACAACCTCTTCCACGCCAACCAGAACATCAAGCCCGCACAGCAGCAATGACCAGCGGGTTTGCCGACTGCGCGCAAGACGCCGACTAATGACGGCCCCGAAGCGGAGCGGCGGAGGTGGCCGGCCGATTGCAGAGGTGGCCGTGGGTAACCAGGAGGCAGTCTTCCGCCACGCTGTGGGGCAGTAGGTCCCTTACCACGTATGGCAAGGTATGCCGACGACTCACGCCGACCGGGCGCCTCGCGAGGGAGTCCGGCCCGGCTGCTTTCCGGGCACCGGGACCCTGCGGCGGCGCCCGGGGAGCCCGACTGTCGTATGCCGGACGGGAGCGTCCCGTACGGCTATTCACGCCCAATATTCCCGGAGTACGCCCGTGAACGGAAAGCGCCGCCGACTTCTTCTGGCCGCCATCGACCCCATGCTCGAGCCCGAGGAGCAGGTTGAGGTGACGACCATCGTGAACCTGAGTTCCGTCTCCGTGCGCCGGACGGCAGCGTTCGCGGCAGCCTCGGCGATCATGAGCGCCGGTGGAATGGCCGTGATCCCGGCGCCGACCCCCATGTACTTGGCGATGACCGACCGTCGCATCTTCATCTTCCGGGCGAATCCGACGTTCGCCCGGCCGGAGGAACACCTGATGACGATCCCGCGCGCCGGTCTCGTCCGCTCGGAGATCAAGGAGCGCCTGCTCAACTCGTCTTTTGTCGTCTCCTCGGCGGACAGCGAGCAAGGCCTGAAGATCATCTTCCCGCTGATCGGCCGCCAGGACCGGAACGCGATAGCGGCCGCCTTGCCCCTGGCCGACTGACTGCCCCAGGACCGCACAGGAGCCGAGTGCCCGCCAGGGCGACGTAGCCGGGACGGTTCGCCACCGCCCCGTCGCGTCCGGCGGATACGTTGCGTGCCGACCGGGCAACCAAGGCGGCCAACCGGGACTTCATCAATCGAGTCCAGCAGCGCCTCGGCAATCGCCGGGCGGTAGCTCGGCAGACATGGCCCCCGATGATCGGACGCCCAATCCCCACCCGGGACGGGTCACATGGCGCCTCATTGGGCTGCTCGCGCCTCATTCCTTGGCCGGTCGCCAGGCCGGCCCACCACGTCCGAGGGCCCTCACCGCTTGCACCCGCCAGTCCGGGTTGCCGGACGCTCAGGTCGGCAAGTGCTGGTATCAGCCCAAGAATTGGTCCGCGGTGATGGGGAGGTCGCGGACGCGGATGCCGGTGGCGTGGTGGGCGGCGTTGGCGAACCGCAACTGCGCGCTCAGCTGACGGCAGCGCCGAACCACTTGGGCAGCTGGCTGAGCAGATCCTGCTGATCTTCACCGACCCACGCCACGTGGCCGTCCGGCCGCAGCAGCGCCGCGGGCGCGTCCAGTTCCTCGCTGACGTCGACGACGTGGTCGACCCGATCTGCCCAACCTGCCACCGTAAGCCGGCCGGTCTGGTCGAGCAGCAGCCCGCGGCCGCCGCGCATCAGCTCGTAGAGGCGACCCTGCTTCAGCTTCACGTCCCGCATCCGCCGGCCGAGCAGCTCGTGGCCCTCGCCGAAGTCGTAGCGGACCCCGACCGCGGTGATGATCCCGGTCACGTACCGGTTCACCTCCTCGAAGTCCATCAGCTTCGAGAACAGCTCCCGCAGCGCGGTCGCACCCGGATCAGTCCCCAGCAGCGTGATCTGCGCGCGGGTGTTGTCCAGCACGCGGGCGCCCACCGGGTGCCGTTCGGCTTGGTAGCTGTCCAGCAGCCCCTCCGGTGCCCAGCCGTTGACCTCGGCGGCCAGCTTCCAGCCGAGGTTGAACGCGTCCTGCACGCCGAGGTTGAGCCCCTGCCCGCCGGTCGGCGGGTGGATGTGCGCCGCGTCGCCGGCCAGCAGCACCCGGCCGACCCGGTAGCGCTCGGCCTGCCGGGTGGCGTCGCCGAACCGGGACAGCCAGCGCGGCGAGTGCGCGCCGAAGTCGGTGCCCGCGAAGGCCCGCAGCTGCTGCTTGAACTCCTCGAGGGTCGGCGCGGTCGTACGGTCCTCGGCCACCCCGTCGGCGGGCACGACAACGCGGCACACCCCGTCCTCCTTGGGGATGACGCCGAACCGCAGTTGAGTCTTGCGGACTTCCTCGACGACGGCGGCAATCGTCGCCGGATCCTCGGTCATCTCCATGTCACCCACCAGCGTCTCGACCTTGGCGGGCTCGCCGGGGAAACCGACACCGAGCCGCTTGCGCACCACACTGCGCCCGCCGTCACACCCGACGAGGTAGCGCGAGCGCAGCTGCGTGCCGTCCGCCAGCTCGACGGTCACCCCTTCCTCGTCCTGGCTCAGCCCGACCACTTCGCAGCCGCGCCGGATCTCGGTACCGAGTTCGAGGGCACGCTCGTTGAGCAGCCGCTCGGTGACCGGCTGCGGGATGGCGACGCCGTACGGGTGAGCCGTGTCCAACCGGTCCGGCCACGGCTTCATGATGCCGCCGAAGAGACCGCCGACCTGGAACTTCTCACTGACCGCGAGGAACCGGTCCAGCAGGCCGCGCTGGTCCATCATCTCGACGCTGCGCGCGTGCAGGCCCTGCCCGCGGGACTGGTCGGTCGGCTCGGTCAACTTCTCCAGCACGACCACGTGCACGCCATGCAGCCGCAACTCGCCGGCCAGCATCAAGCCGGTCGGTCCGCCGCCGACCACGATCACGTCAATCATGAGAACCCCCATTTAACACGCACACACTTCGCGAATCTTTCATTTCCGCAGGTTCTGGCCTTGGCCGATCATTCTGCGGTGCAACCCGGGCCTTGCCGCAAGCCCCCCGGTGCGCTATACCTTGAGAGTGGCAAGGAGTGGGTGACCTCCTTGCCTTTGCCTTTTGTCGTCCGCTGTGGACGGACAAGCTCCTCCCGAAGCGGTGACGCGCCGCGTACGGCGATGCCGATACGTTGACATGGGCGTGGTGACTTCAACCGAATCGCTCGCCCGGTCTATGAGCGTCGGCTTCGGCACACGCGACGGTCTCGACGCCCACGACTCACGTCGCCCGGTGCTGAGTTACGGAAAGGTGGCGTACGGCGCGCGGAGGCCGCGTCGGGAGCGGTGCCGAGTTGCATGGCCACGTGTGGCAGGCACGCCACTCCCAGCACGATGGTGATCATCAGGCCGACGAAGTCGAGTGTGCTTTCGGGGTCGGTGCTGTCGGCGAACCGGAGGCGGGGGCGCATATAGCCGACGGGACGGCCGCTGCCCTGTGCGGCGGCGTCGATCAGGGAGTCGCTGCTCCAGTGGAATTGATGGAGCAGCACAGCTGTCACAGCCACGGCCGCGCAGAGCAGCACGACCGTTTTGATCGCCTGAATCACGATCGTGCCACGCATGCCACCGAACACCGTGGCGCAGACGACCAGGGCGCCGATCATGATCCTAGAGCTTGGCCTGGAAGACCGCGGCCGCGCGCTCGCGCCGGTAGCCGAGCCCTTCGTTGACCGCCAGCATCGGTCCGTTGTCGTCGGCGACCGTGGTCGCGATCTCCCGTACGCGGGGATGTGGCGCGCTCACGGTCGACAGCATGTGCCGCTTGACCGCACGGCCCAGTCCGCGGCCCCGGTGGGCCGGGGCGACCACCGTGTCGTACTGGATGGCGCGGACGTCCGACGGGTCGCGCAGCACCAGTTCGGTGTACGCGGCGACAGCGTTGCCGCCCGCGGGGTGGAGGACCGCCGAGGAGAGGATCACCCCGCCCCGGTCCACGATCAGCCGCGCGGCGGCCCGCACCCGGTTCGCGTCCCAACGCGGTGTCTGCTCGTCCCTTTCGCCGTTGGGGGCGTCCTCCATGGCGTTGTGGGCATCGGCGAACGCATCGGCGAAGGCGTCGGGCACGACGCCGGCCCACTGGGCGTACGCATAGCCCTCGGGGAGCTCCGGCGGCTGCGGTTGGGCGTCGAGCGCGGCCCGCACATTCTGTACGTACCACGCGAGCGGCAGCACATTCTCGAAGCCGATTCCGGTGGCGAACTCCTCGCCCGCGCCACCCGGTTCGAGGACCGTGGAGACCGATGTCCGTCCATCGGCGGTGAGTTCGGCGCGCACGGCGTCCCAGAGCGCGGCGCCGACGCCGCGCCGTCCGGCCCGCGGGTGTACGGCCAGCACATCGAGGAAGGCCGTGTGCCGGTTGGCCTCGTCCGTGAACAGCAGCAGCGAGGCCACCCCGTCGTACGAGCCGTCCGGGGCCGTCGCCGCGAGATGGACGGTGTGCCCGCCCACCGAGGAGTGCCGCAGCTTCCCCTCGGTCTCGACCCGGCCGGGCGCCGGCACCCCCGCCGGAAGATCGTGGGCGTGCACGGCGGTGACCACCGAGTGCCAGGCGTCGATGGCGGAGACGGCGGGTGTGAGGGGGAGCCGGGTGATCGTCATGTCGACGACGGTACGGGCAGGTTCGAGCCACCGCAGCAACAAAAACGGCGGCACCCCGGGCAGGGGTGCCGCCGCCTTCTCAATCCGTACGTAGCCGTGCTCAGACCGCGGAACCGGCCTTCCACTGACTCCAGTTCAGGTTCCAGCCGTTCAGGCCGTTGTCGGGCTGGATGGTCTTGTCCTTGGAGTTCTTCACGATGACGACATCGCCGACGATCGTGTTGTTGAACAGCCAGGCGGCGGGCTGCTTCGGGTCGCCCGCGCCCTTGACGTCGTTCAGGCCGACACAGCCGTGGCTGGTGTTGGCGCTGCCGAAGATGGAGTCGGCGCCCCAGTAGTTGCCGTGGATGAAGGTGCCCGACGTGGACAGCCGCATCGCGTGCGGGACGTCCTTGATGTCGTACTCGCCCTTGCCGTCGTCGTCCGTGAAGCCGACCGTCGCGCCATTCATCCGGGTCTCCACGAACTTCTCGGAGACCACCATCTGACCGTTGTAGGTCGGGTTGTCGGGGGAGCCCGCGGAGATCGGGATGGTCTTGATCGTCTTGCCGTCCTGGGTGACCGTCATCATCTTGGAGGAGGCGTCGACGGTGGAGACCTGGTTGCGGCCGATCTTGAAGGTGACCGTCTTCTGCTGGACGCCGAAGACTCCGGCGGCGCCCTCGACGCCGTCGAGGTTCAGCTTCAGGGTGACGGTCGAGCCCTCCTGCCAGTACTGGTCGGGGCGGAAGTCGAGACGCTGCCCGTTGAACCAGTGGCCGACGACCTCCTGGCCGCTGCTCGACGTCACGGTGATCCCGGACTGGACGGCCTTCTTGTCGGTGATCGCCTTGTTGAAGTTGATCGACACCGGCATGCCGACGCCGACGGTGGAACCGTCCTCCGGCGTGAAGTTGCCGATGAAGCTGTTGGCGGGCGAGACCGTCGTGAAGGAGGAGTTCTCGTGGGCCTCCAGGCCCGCGGTGTCCTTCGCCGTCGCGGCGATCTTGTAGGTGGTGGAACGCGCGAGCTGTGCGTCCGGCTTCCAGCTCATGCCGTCGGCGGCCAGCGTGCCCTGGACGCTTTCGCCGGCGGCGGTGGTCATGGTCACCTGAGTCAGGGTGCCGTCACTGACGGTGACTTTGGCGTCATTGTTGATGCCGGTGTTGGTCGCGCCGTTCTTGGGCGAGATGGTTATACGGGCCTTCGAGACCGCCTTCGCCGCCGCCTCGTCGACCTGGGCCTGCGACTTCTTCGAGCTGTCGGCGCTGCTGCCGCCATTGGCCCCGCCGCCGCTGCAGGCAGACATCACCAACACGCCGCCGAGCACGGCGGACGCGGCCATCAGGCCCCTGCGCCGCTTGCTGTCCGTTATCACACGCTTCTCCATCGTCGCCGACTCCCCTGACCCACACCTTGAACAACACCCATACCGGGCTACCCGGTTCCACATCGCATCTGGATGTGGGGAACACCACTCACCGATGCACCGACGCAGCCGCGGCCCTGGCGGTTGCACACTGCACGAAATCAGCCGGGCCCCCCGGTTCACCGACCGCCTTCGTCGTCGCCTTCGTACGCCTCGCCCTCTCCATCTTCCTCGTCGAGATCCCAGTTCTCCGCATCGGGGTCGTAGTCGATCTGCTCACTGCTCCAGGAGGCCTGGGCGAGCTCCACCCCAGGGACATCGCTGACCAGGTCGAAGGGGTCCACGAGATAGGCGATGGCCTCGGCCTCGTCCTCGCGCACGGCCGACTCGGCGTGCGCACGCTCCTCGTCCGGCATGAACTCGTCCCCCGCGATGCGCTCGAGGGCGGCGCCGGTCAGTTCGCCGGGGTCCCCCACCTCCAGCACCAATTCCACCCGCAGCCGCACATAACGTGATGTCTCAGAAGTGGTCATACGACGGAGGGTAGGCCTCCCGCACTTGCGGCTTTCCCCCGACCCACTGCTTTCATTAGCATCAGCGCACCCGGCCAATTCGAAGATGCCTCAAGGGGGATCGAGTCCGTGTCCGTCGCACGTCGACCGCTTCTGACCGCCACTGCCGCAGGGACTCTGCTGTGTGCGCTGTGGTTCGTTCCCTCGGCGAATGCCACCGCCGAGCGGGAAGCCGTGCAGAGACATCAGAGCGGCGCCGCCGCGTCGTCACAGGAACTGACTCTGGCCGACACGGGCACCGTGGACACGACTCCGTATCTGGTCGGCGGGACGGCGTTCCTGGGTATCGGCGTCGGCTTCGTGGCGTACTCGGTGCGCCGCCGCGGTGCCTGGCAGATGTGACTGGGTTTATGTGACGCGTAGCGGGAGGGCCGCCCTGCGGGGCGGCCCTCCCACGTGCTCGCTAGGCCAGCGGGCCGGTCACCGGCTCCACGGCCGCGATGAGCTTTCCGTCCCGTACGAACGCGTCCGCGGCCGCCAGGTCGGGCGCGAGGAAACGGTCCGGGCCCGGACCCTCGACGCCTGCCGCGCGCAGCGCCTCGATGGCGGCCTGTGTGGCGGGAGCGGGGGTCAGACCGCGCCGGAGCTGGATCGCCCGGGTCGCGGTGTAGAGCTCCACGGCGAGGATCCGGCTCAGGTTGGCGACGGTCGTGCGCAGCTTGCGCGCGGCGGACCAGCCCATCGAGACGTGGTCCTCCTGCATCGCGGAGGACGGGATCGAGTCGGCCGAGGCCGGTACGGCGAGCCGCTTCATCTCGCTGACCAGGGCGGCCTGCGTGTACTGGGCGATCATCAGGCCCGAGTCCACGCCGGCGTCGTCGGCGAGAAAGGGCGGCAGGCCGTGGCTGCGGTTCTTGTCGAGGAGCCGGTCGGTGCGGCGCTCGGCGATGGAGCCGAGGTCGGCGGCGGCGATGGCCAGGAAGTCCAGGACGTACGCGACAGGCGCGCCGTGGAAGTTGCCATTGGACTCCACACGGCCTCCCCCAGAGCCTTCGGCCTGGGAGGTACCCCCATGGAGCACGACGGGATTGTCGACAGCCGATGCGAGCTCGCGGTCGGCGACAAGGCGGGCGTGGGCGAGCGTGTCCCGACCGGCGCCGGCGACCTGCGGGGCGCAGCGCACCGAGTACGCGTCCTGGACGCGGGGCGCTTCCTCCTCCTGGAAGTGGCCGGTCAGCCCGGAGCCCTTGAGCACGGCGCTCATATTGGCGGCGGCGACGGCCTGGCCGGGGTGCGGGCGGATGGCGTGCAGCTCGGGGGCGAGCACCTTGTCGGTGCCGAGCAGCGCCTCCAGTGACAGCGCGGCGGTGATGTCCGCGGTGACGTAGAGGCGCTGGAGGTCGGCGAGTGCCATGACCAGCATGCCGAGCATGCCGTCGGTGCCGTTCAGAAGGGCGAGGCCCTCCTTCTCGCGAAGCTCGACGGGCGCGATGCCGTGCGCGGCGAGCAGCTCTCCGGCGGGCTTCACGATCCCGTCGGGGCCCTCGGCGTCGCCCTCGCCCATGAGGGTGAGCGCGCAGTGGGAGAGCGGCGCGAGGTCGCCGGAGCAGCCGAGGGAGCCGTACTCGTGGACGACGGGCGTGATGCCGGCGTTCAGTACGTCCGCCATGGTCTGGGCGACCTCGGGGCGAACGCCGGTGTGGCCGGAGGCCACGGTCTTCAGGCGGAGGAACATCAGCGCGCGGACGACCTCGCGTTCGACGCGCGGGCCCATGCCGGCGGCGTGCGAGCGGACGATGTTGCGCTGGAGCTGGGCGCGGAGCTCGGGGCTGATGTGCCGGGTGGCGAGAGCGCCGAATCCGGTGGAGACCCCGTAGACGGGCTCGGGCCTGGCGGCCAGCGCGTCGACGATCCCGCGGGCCGCGGCGAGAGCGGCGACGGCCTCGGCGGAGAGCTCGATCCGGGCGCCCTCGCGGGCCACGGCGATGACGTCATCGGCGGTGGTACCGGACGTCCCCACCACGACTGTGTGCATATCCATATTCAGTAGCGTACGGATTGAATCTCAACCTGTCACTACTGCCGGCGGGGTTAGCCCCTTACTGCCCGGGTTGGCCCCTTACTGTCACACTGTTGTGTCAGGGCTCGCTCCAGGGCTCCTGGGCGTCCTCCGGCCGTACACCCCGGAAGGCGCGGCGCTCGTGCGGCGGGCGCGGCGGGGCGTCCGCGAGACGGATCACCGTGCCGTCGCGGCCCGCGACCACCGGCTTCGGGGAGCGCGCCGCCTTCGCCCGGTACTGGGCCGCGTCCGCGAGCCGGAACAGCCGGCGGGACGAGCGGACCTGCCCAATCGGGTCGCCGGTCGACGCGACCCCACACGCCACGCCCTCACCCTGCTCCAACTCGCTCGCGCGGACGCAGAGTTCGTCCGCGACGTGGACCACCTCGTCCGCCGCGGGCCCCACCGTGACCAGGCAGAACTCGTCCCCGCCGAGCCGCGCCGCGAGCGTGCCGGGCAGCATCGCCCCGCACAGCGAGAGGACCGAGCCGAAACGTTCGAGCAGCCGGTCGCCGACCGCATGACCGTGGGTGTCGTTCACCTGCTTGAGGCCGTTGAGGTCGCAGACGACGAGGCTGACGACCGAGCCGTCCGCGCGATGCCGCTCAAGGGCCTGGTCGAGCCTTATGTCGACGGCACGGCGGTTGGCGAGCCCGGTCAGCGGGTCGGTGAAGGCCAGCCTGCGGACCTCTTCGAGGCGCTCGGTCTGGGCGATCCCGGCGGCCACGACGGAGGCGAGCACGGTCGCGAAATCCGCGTCGTCCCGGCCGAAAACCGGGGCGCCGAGCGGTCTGGCGACGTACAGCTCGCCCCAGGCGCGCCCGTGCATCACTATCGGCGCGACGACGCAGCAGCCGCGCCGGCGCCGGCGCAGGGCCGCGACCCTCTGGTGGCAGTAGCCGTGCCCGGGCGTCGCCGGGCCGTCCACGGTCTCCACCCAGGCGTCGGGCTCGCCACCGCCGGCCCACCGCTCGTGCAGAAACTCGGTGATCTCCGGGAAGCGGTTGACCGGGTACGTCTCGGACTCGGGGAACTCCTTCTCCTCGGGGGCCCGTTCTCCCGCGTTCACGAGCACCTTGAGCCGTCCGAGCTCGCGCTCCCACACCGACAGCGCGGCGAAGGAGCCGGCGAGCGCGTCGCGCGCGCCCAGCGCGGCCGCCCGCCAGGACTCGCGCGGGGTGTGCGCTGACGCCATCGCCTGCGCCAGCTCCACCACGGCTCGCAACCGCCGATCCTCAGCCATCACCCCAGCTTAGGGAGTTTTACCCCATTTCCGTCATTTGGGTCGCCAGCGATCCGAGGGTGCTCACTGACTCATTCGGTACGTGGTCACTCGCCGGGCCACCGCGGCTTCCGCTTCTCGTTGAAGGCCGCGACGCCCTCGGCCCGGTCCCCGGAGAAGGCGACCGCACGCCAGGCGGCGTCCTCCACCTCCAGGCCCGCCCGCAGATCGAGCCCCTGACCCAGCCGCAGCGCTCGCTTGGCGGCGCGCAGCCCGACGGGCGAGTTCGCGGCGATCCGGGTGGCGATGGCGAGCGCCTCGGTCCTGGCGTCGTCCGCCAGCTGATCAACGAGCCCCAACTCCCGCGCCTCGGCGGCCTCCACGCGCCGCGCCGTATAAACCAGCTCGGCGGCCCGCGCGGCCCCGACCCGGCGCGGCAGCAGCTGCGTCCCTCCGCCGCCGGGGATGACGCCGACGGACACCTCGGGCAGCCCCACGACGGCGGTGGAGTCGGCCACGATCAGATCGCAGGACAGCGCCAGCTCGTACCCCCCGCCGAGCGCGAAGCCGTGCACGGCGGCGACGGTCGGCATGGGCAGCTCGAGCACCCCGGTGTAGGCGGCCCGAGCGGTCGGCCGCTGGCGCACCAACTCGGCGTCGGACAAGGAGTTCCGCTCCTTGAGGTCGGCGCCGACGCAGAAGGCCCGCTCATGGGTGGAGGTGAGGACGGTGACGCGCACGCCCCGGTCGGCGGCGAGCGCGTCACAGGCGGCGGCGATGGAGCGGGCCATTTCGGTCGAGACGGCGTTCAGGGCCTTGGGCCGGTCGAGCACGAGCTCGGCGACGTGCTCGCGCCGGCGTACCACGACGAATTCCCCGAACCGCTGCTCGGACTCGGACATGACGGCACCCTCCCAGGGGGTTGGGGGGGAACCCCCGACGATCACAGCACGATGGTTCACCGGATCATAGGCGCGCGGAGCGCCCCCAGGACCGCCTCGAGCCGCAGCTTCGCGCCGCGGGGGCGTGCCGCGCGCCAAGGGCCGTGCGCAGTCCCGCGAAGCCCGGGCTCAGCCTCGGCGCGACAGCGTCCAGGGTTCGACCACTCCCAGGCCACGGACCGGGCGCTGCCACATCGGCTGGAGGGCGAAGCGGTACGAGGGGGCCTCCTCGCCCTCCTTTTCGGCCGCGGCTGCCTCCTCCGCCGCCTCCGCCTCGGAGACCGGAGCGTCGCTCGTACGGACAAGTTCCTCCGCGAACGCGCCGTCCACCAGCACCGCGTCCTTCGGCGCTATCGATGTCAGCCGACTGGCCAGATTCACCGTCGTACCGAAGACATCGCCCATCCGCGTGGTGACCGTCCCGAAAGCGATGCCGACACGCAGCGCCGGCATCGACTCGTCGTGAGACATCGTCTCTATCAGCCGCAGCGCGATCTCCGCCGCCGTGCCCGCGTCGTCCGCCGCGTACAGGACCTCGTCGCCCAGCGTCTTGATCAGGCGGCCGCCGTGCGCCGCGACCAGGTCGGCCGAGGTGGTTTCGAACGCCTCGACCAGCTCGCCCAGTTCCTCTTCCTCGAGCCGCCGTGTCAGCCGCGTGAAGCCGACGAGGTCCGCGAAGCCGACCGCGAGCCGGCGGTCGACCATCTCCTCGTCGTCCGCGGCCTGGACCACGCGCCCGGTGGCCGCGGCGAGCTGGCGGCGCCAGACGTACACCAGGAACTCCTCCAGCTCGGGCAGGAGCAGCTCCACCAGGGGGTACGTGACTTCAGTGCGGGTCATCCCGGGCTCGGGCGGCTCGGTCAGGCCCTCCAGGAAGGAATCGATCTGCCATTCCGCCAGCCGGGCGGTGGTCTGTCCGGTCGAGCGGGCCACCTGGACCGCCATCGGCTCGCTCAGCAGGCCCGCCTCGACCAGGCCGGCGAGCCGCCGCAGGGCCAGCACGTCCGCCTCGGTCAGCGCCTTGGCCTGGCCGATGTCGGCGAAGCCCATCGCCCGCCAGAAGCGGGAGGCCAGCTCCATCGAGACACCGGCCGTCCGGGCTGCCTGGAACGGCGTATAGCGCCGTTCCGCGCCGAGGATCAGCTGCTCGAGGCGGATCGCGAGCGGGTTGTCGGTCGGCTCCGCCGTGTGATCGACCTCGTGGTGAGGCGTCGGGTGCACGGAAGACGACCCGGAATACGGCCCGGAAGAGGACGCGCCCGACGGGGCAGACGTCTCGTCGGACGATGAGTTCGACGGGGCGGACGCGCCGGAGGAGGAGTCCGACGGTGGCTGCGCGCCCTCGCCGGAAGTGGTGTCGTCGACGGTCACCAGCCGCCTCCTGCCCGTTCCCTGCGCACTGCCGTGCCGATCTTCTGTCGCTCGATCGCCTCAACGATACGGCAGGTGTGCCCTGGCTCACGTCCTGGTCGCCGTACCGGTTCAGCCGGCCGGCCGCAGGTGCACGATGTCGCCCGCGCTGATCGGCTGGTGCTCGCCGTCCTCGGTGGCCAGCACCAGCCGCCCGTCGCCGTCCAGAGCCACCGCCTCGCCGGTGACCGAGCGGCCGCCCGGCAGCTCGGCCCGTACGGTCTGTCCCAGCGTCGCGCAGCCCGCCGCGTACGCCGCCTGCAGCCCCGAGAGCCCCGGGTCGCCACCCGCCGCGCGCCAGTCGCTGTACCACTGCTCCAGCGAGCGCAGCACCGCCCGCAGCAGCGGGTCGCGGTCCGTCGAGATCGCGTTCGCGAGCCCCAGGGAGCCCGCCGTGGGCACGGGGAGTTCGCCCTCGCGCAGCGTGACATTGACGCCGATGCCGATGACGACCGCGTCGTCCCCCGCGCGCTCGGCGAGGATCCCACCGGTCTTGCGCTCCTCGCCGCCGACTTTTACCAGCAGGTCATTGGGCCACTTGAGGGACATGTCCACCCCCGCGGCCCGCGCGAGGCCCGTCGCGGCCGCCACTCCGGCGAGCAGCGGCAGCCACCCCCAGCGCTCCACCGGGACGCCCGCCCCGGGCCGCAGCAGTACGGACAGGAACAGCCCCGAGCGCGCGGGCGACGTCCAGGTCCTCTCCAGCCGCCCCCGCCCCGCCGTCTGCTCCTCGGCGACGAGCACCGCACCCTCGTCCAGGGACGCTGCCCGGGACGCCAGGTCGGAGTTGGTGGAGCCGGTCGATGCCACGATGTCGAGCGAGGTCCACAGCCCGCCCGGCAGCAGCAGCGCACGGCGCAGCATGGGCACGTTCAGCGGCGGCCGGTCGAGGTCGGACCAGCGACTCTCGGGCGCATTCTCAGGCGTCATGCAAGCCAGGTTAGGTGTGGCAAACGCCGCACTGCTGAGCGCCATGCACGCCGATACGCTACGTCTCAGTAGCCATTCGGTTGACGTTGACCAGGACAGGGAGCCGCATCCCGATGTCGGAGTCCGAGATTGACATCCACACCACCGCAGGAAAGCTCGCGGACCTGCAGCGCCGCGTTGACGAGGCGACGCATGCCGGCTCCGCCCGCGCGGTGGAAAAGCAGCACGCCAAGGGCAAGTTGACTGCCCGCGAGCGGATCGATCTGCTGCTGGACGAGGGTTCGTTCGTGGAACTCGACGAGTTCGCCCGGCACCGGTCCACGAATTTCGGCATCGAGAAGAACCGCCCGTACGGCGACGGCGTGGTCACCGGTTACGGCACCGTCGACGGCCGCCCCATCTGTGTGTACTCGCAGGACTTCACCGTCTTCGGCGGCTCGCTCGGCGAGGTCTACGGCGAGAAGATCGTGAAGACGATGGACTTCGCCCTCAAGACCGGCTGCCCCATCGTCGGCATCAACGACGGCGGCGGCGCCCGTATCCAGGAGGGCGTGGTCGCCCTCGGCCTCTTCGCCGAGATCTTCCGCCGGAATGTGCACGCGTCGGGCGTGGTCCCGCAGATAAGCCTCATCGTCGGGCCGTGCGCGGGCGGCGCGGTCTACTCCCCCGCGATCACCGACTTCACGGTGATGGTCGACGAGACCTCGCACATGTTCATCACCGGCCCCGACGTCATCAAGACGGTGACTGGCGAGGACGTCGGCTTCGAGGAGCTGGGCGGAGCCCGTACGCACAACACCACATCCGGCGTCGCGCACCACATGGCGGGTGACGAGAAGGACGCCATCGAGTACGTCAAGTCGCTGCTGTCGTACCTGCCCTCGAACAATCTCTCCGAGCCGCCGGCCTTCCCCGAGGAGGCCGACCTGGTGACGAACGACGAGGACCACGAGCTCGACACCCTCATCCCGGACTCGGCGAACCAGCCGTACGACATGCACACGGCCATCGAGCATGTGCTGGACGACGGCGAGTTCCTGGAGACCCAGGCGATGTTCGCGCCGAACATCATCACAGGCTTCGGGCGGGTGGAGGGCTTCCCGGTCGGCATCGTCGCCAACCAGCCGATGCAGTTCGCCGGCTGTCTCGACATCAACGCCTCGGAGAAGGCCGCGCGCTTCGTCCGCACCTGCGACGCCTTCAACGTTCCGGTGCTGACCTTCGTGGACGTGCCCGGCTTCCTGCCCGGCGTCGACCAGGAGTACGGCGGGATCATCCGGCGCGGCGCGAAGCTGATCTACGCCTACGCGGAGGCGACTGTCCCGCTGATCACGGTGATCACGCGGAAGGCCTTCGGCGGCGCGTACGACGTCATGGGCTCCAAGCACCTGGGCGCCGACCTCAATGTGGCCTGGCCGACCGCGCAGATCGCGGTGATGGGCGCGCAGGGCGCGGTGAACATCCTGCACCGCCGCACCATCGAGGCAGCCAAGGACGCAGACGAGGCAGCGGCGACCCGCGCCGAGCTGATCCAGGACTACGAGGACACGCTCCTCAACCCGTACGTCGCGGCCGAGCGTGGCTATGTCGACGCCGTGATCATGCCGTCGGAGACGCGGGCGCACATCGTGCGGGGCCTGCGTCAGCTGCGTACGAAGCGGGCAAGTCTCCCGCCGAAGAAGCACGGCAACATCCCCCTGTAAGCGCACCAGCCCGTAAGCCTGGAAGGAGCCGCTGTGATCAAGGTTGTACGGGGCAATCCGACCCCGGAGGAGCTGGCCGCCGCACTTGCGGTGGTTCAGGCGCGCGCCGCGGCGACGGCCTGTGCGGTGGAGGGCGCGGCGGCGCCGCCCGAGCAGTGGGCCGACCCGGCGCGCATCGCACGCAGCCGCAGGCCACTGCCGGGGCCGCGCGCGTGGGCGCGCACCTACTGGCCGGTGTAGGCCAAGCGACGGGGGCTCCGACACCAGACCCTGGTCCTCGATCGCCGGACGGGCTGAAGATCTGCCCGTCCGGCGTTGAGGACGCGTCCGCGGCGAGCGCCCGACTGAGGCACACCTAACGGAACAACGGCCCCATTTTGTCGCTTTTATGCCTTGAATCAGTCCGTTGTCACCCGGCGCTTGAGTACCCGTACTCAGGCGCCGTCCACGACCCGGCAGCAGGATCGAAGGCATGCTGTGGTCCGACCCGGAGGACGAACCCCCCACGGAATTGCGCGAGACGCAGGCCATGATGCGCCGCGTGGGCCTTGTGCTGGCGCTGGCCATGGTGCTTGCGATGTTCGTGCTCGGGCTCCGCTGACCGCACCTACGATGACCCCATGACCGCTCAGCGCCCCCGCCTCGTCCTCGGTTCCGCCTCCCCTGCCCGGCTCAACCTGCTGCGCCATGCCGGACTCGCCCCCGAGGTGATCGTCAGCGGCGTCGACGAGGACGCGCTGAACGCGCCGACCCCCGCCGAGCTGGCCCTGGTACTCGCCAAGGCGAAGGCAGCCGCCGTGGCCGCCCGCCCCGAGGCCGCCGGCGCGCTCGTCATCGGCTGCGACTCGGTCCTCGAACTCGACGGCCAGGCCCTCGGCAAGCCGGCCGACGCGGAGGACGCCACCGCCCGCTGGAAGGCGATGCGCGGCCGCTCGGGCGTCCTGCTGACCGGCCACTGCTTGACCGACACCGCGACCGGCCGCAGCGCGTCCGCCACCGCGTCGACCACGGTGCGCTTCGGCGACCCGACGGACGCCGAGATCGCCGCGTACGTCGCGAGCGGCGAACCGCTGCATGTGGCGGGCGCCTTCACGCTGGACGGCCGCTCGGCGCCGTTCATCGACTCCATAGAGGGCGACCACGGGAACGTGATCGGCCTCTCACTGCCGCTGCTGCGCAGGCTGCTGGCCGAGCTCGGTTACTCGATCACGGACCTGTGGGCTTAGTTCAGGCTGTGGCGGGGGCCCCGGCCTCGGCCCCCTGCCCGTTGCCGTTCTCGGTACCGGGCCCCTTCTCCTGCTCTTTGCCGTACGTCACCAGCGTCAGCACGATCAGCGCCAGCACGACCATCAGGAACGCGAACGCGTCCCACCCCACGAGCCCCACCGTCAGCGCCCCGAGCACCCCGTGCACGATCGCGCAACTGATCAGCAGGATCCGGGCGATGCGCCCCGGGGCCCGGTCGCGCGCGCCCATCAGCAGGCACACCACGCCACACGTCGCCAGATACAGGCCGAAGACCCCGCCCATTACCCAGGTGCCCGTGACCATCGCGCCGGGGTCCAGGTCTGCGAGCGACATGTTCTGGTTGTCGACGAAGGTGGCGAGGATGCCGTTGATCGCCACGATACCGACGGCCTCCACCAGCAGAACAATCGCGGCCACCACGGCCACCGGTCTGCGCGCCACGGCGCCCCCAACCCTCTGTTACCGGAAGTACGTACGACAGCGCGAACGCTACTAACGGGTAAAGGGCGGGACAAGGGTTCCGGCACGCTCGGTCCCGAGGCAAAGAATCATTGGGCCATTCGTAGGGACTCGACAAAGAAACGTCATCCGCCGCTGGCCTCTCGAACAGAGACCTGTGCCACACCCGAGGGCTACTGTTCGAGGGAGGAACCCGTCGTACCGTGGTGCGACAAGGGATTTCGCGACTTGCGCGAGCCTCGAATCACGCTCCGTGTGGGCAAGCTCACCATTGGGGATGGGTCGAAAGGCCGTGTCGGCAGTCCCTAAACTCAGCTTGTTTCAAGGAGGGAGCCATCGTGCGCAAGGTGCTCATCGCCAACCGTGGCGAAATCGCTGTCCGTGTCGCCCGTGCATGCCGGGACGCCGGGATCGCGAGCGTAGCCGTCTACGCCGATCCGGACCGGGACGCATCGCATGTCCGCGCGGCCGACGAAGCGTTCGCCCTGGGCGGTGACACCCCGGCCGCCAGCTATCTGGACATGGCCAAGGTGCTCCAGGCGGCGAAGGATTCGGGGGCCGACGCCATCCACCCCGGATACGGCTTCCTCTCCGAGAACGCCGACTTCGCCCAGGCCGTCATCGACGCCGGTCTGACCTGGATCGGCCCGCCGCCGCAGGCGATCCGCGATCTGGGCGACAAGGTCGCCGCCCGTCATATCGCGCAGCGCGCCGGCGCCCCGCTGGTGGCCGGCACGCCCGACCCGGTCTCCGGCGCCGACGAGGTCGTCGCCTTCGCCGAGGAACACGGGCTGCCGATCGCGATCAAGGCCGCGTTCGGCGGTGGCGGCCGCGGTCTGAAGGTCGCCCGCTCCCTCGAAGAGGTGCCGGAGCTGTACGACTCCGCCGTGCGCGAGGCGATCGCCGCCTTCGGCCGCGGCGAGTGCTTCGTCGAGCGGTACCTGGACAAGCCGCGGCACGTGGAGACCCAGTGCCTGGCCGACTCCCACGGCAACGTCGTCGTCGTATCGACCCGTGACTGCTCGCTGCAACGCCGCCACCAGAAGCTGGTGGAGGAGGCCCCGGCACCGTTCCTGTCCGAAGCGCAGAACGCCGAGCTGTACGCCGCGTCCAAGGCCATCCTGCGCGAAGCGGGCTATGTGGGCGCGGGCACCGTCGAGTTCCTCGTCGGCGTCGACGGCACCGTCTCCTTCCTGGAGGTCAACACCCGGCTCCAGGTCGAGCACCCGGTCACCGAAGAGGTCACCGGCATCGACCTGGTCCGCGAGATGTTCCGGATCGCGGACGGCGAGGAGCTCGGCTACGACGACCCGGCCGTCCGCGGGCACTCCTTCGAGTTCCGCATCAACGGCGAGGACCCGGGCCGGGGCTTCCTGCCCGCCCCCGGCACCGTCACCAGCTTCGAGCCGCCGTCCGGCCCCGGCGTCCGCCTCGACGCGGGCGTCGAGTCCGGCAGCGTCATCGGCCCGGCCTGGGACTCCCTGCTGGCCAAGCTGATCGTCACCGGCGCCAGCCGTGAGCAGGCGCTTCAGCGCGCGGCGCGTGCGCTGGCGGAGTTCAACGTCGAGGGCATGGCCACCGCCATCCCCTTCCACCGCGCGGTCGTCACGGACCCGGCGTTCACCGCCAGCCCGTTCCGTGTGCACACCCGGTGGATCGAGACGGAGTTCGTCAACGAGATCAAGCCGTTCGTCGCTCCGGCGGAGACGGACACGGACGAGGAGCCGGGCCGCGAGACGGTCATCGTCGAGGTCGGCGGTAAGCGCCTGGAGGTCTCGCTGCCCTCCTCGCTGGGCATGACGCTCGCCCGTACCGGTCTGGCCGCCGGCGCCAAGCCCAAGCGGCGCGCCGCGAAGAAGTCCGCGTCGGCAGCCTCCGGCGACACCCTCGCGTCCCCGATGCAGGGCACGATCGTCAAGATCGCGGTCGAGGAGGGCCAGGAGGTCAATGAGGGCGACCTCGTCGTCGTACTCGAAGCGATGAAGATGGAGCAGCCGCTCAACGCGCACCGCTCCGGCACCGTCAAGGGCCTGGCGGCCGAGGTCGGCGCGTCCATCTCGTCCGGCGCGACGATCTGCGAGATCAAGGACTGACGTCCGGCTGTCCGGCCGTGTTCATACGTGTGGAGCGCCAGGCCCATGCCGGCCAGCTTCGCCTTGACCTCGTCGATCGACTTCGCA
>NZ_JBSFMS010000100.1:0-28688 GCF_053599675.1 Streptomyces sp. NPDC000880
GCGCCAGGAACGTCGCCGTCATCGGCGCCCTGGTCGCCGCGACCGGGTTCGGCGAACCCGCCAACTACAGCGCTCCGTCACAACCGGGTGCCGGAACCCCGGCCGGGCGGCGCCGGGCACTGCCGAAGGCGGAGCTGGAGCGCCACTGACGCCCGCGGCACTACGGGTTCTCAGGCGCCGCCCCCCGGAGGCGGCGCCTCGTCCCGCTCCGCGCGAAGCACGTCGCGCAGCCGCGCGAGCGCCTTGCCCCCGTCGCGCCTCCTGTGGCCGTGGACGCGCGGGTCGTCGGTCACGTCGTACCGCTTCACATACGCGCCGAGGAACGCCTGGAGCGTGGCGATCGCCGGGATCGCGATCAGCGCGCCGACCGCCCCCAGCAGCGCCGTGCCCGCGACGACCGAGCCGAAGGCCACCGCGGGGTGAATGGCGACCGTTTTGGAAGTGAGTTTGGGCTGCAACACATAGTTCTCGAACTGCTGGTAGATCAAGACGAATCCGAGCACCCACAGCGCGTACCAGGGATCGACGGTGAAGGCGATCAGCATCGGCAGGGCGCCCGCCAGATACGTGCCGATGGTCGGGATGAACTGCGAGACCAGACCGACCCAGACAGCGAGCGCCGGGGCGTACGGCACCCCCAGTATCTCCAGCAGGATGTAGTGCGCGACGCCGGAGATCAGCGCCATCAGGCCGCGCGAGTAGATGTATCCGCCCGTCTTGTCGACGGCGATCTCCCAGGCGCGCAGCACCTCGGCCTGCTTGGTCGGCGGCAGTACGGAGCAGATCGCCCGGCGCAGCCGGGGCCCGTCGGCGGCGAAGTAGAACGAGAACAGGAAGATCGTCAGCAGCTTGAACAGTCCGCCCAGCACGGTGGCGGAGATGTCCAGTACGCCGCTCGCGCTGTTCTGTACGTACTTTCGCAGCCAGTCCGAGCGCAGCACGCTGTCCTGGACCTCGACCCGCGAGAGTTCGGTGTGGAAGGTTCCGTTGATCCAGCGGATCACCGAGTCCAGGTACTTGGGGAAGTCCTCGACCATGTCGACGATCTGGCCCGCCAGCATCGAACCGAGGAGGACGACGAAGCCGACGCCAACGGCGATCACGGCGAAGAAGACGAGGAAAGTGGCCAGGCCGCGGCGCATGCCACGGGCCGCCATCCTGCCCACCGCCGGCTCGATCGCCAGCGCCAGGAAGAAGGCGATCAGGATATTGATCAGCAGGCCGATGAGCTGGTGGAAGGCCCAGCTGCCGAGCTGGAAGCAGGCGTACAGCGCCAGCCCGAGCACCATGGCGCGCGGCAGCCAGCAGGGCATACGGGCCGGGCCGAGGGATCCGGCCACCGGTGCGGGAGGCGGGGCGTTAGGCGGGGTCACGTCCTGAGCGGGCGTGTCCTGCTCGGTCTTGTCAGTCTCGGCCACGAGATCCAGTGTCACCTACCGATCTCACTGCTTGTCGGCCGGGACGCCCACCGCGGCGCAGACCCCACGCCATACATCCTTCGCCTCCCACCCGGCGGCCAGCGCCTCATGCACCGTACGGCCCCCGAGCTCGGCCATCACATGGTCGCGCGCGAAGGAATCGGCGTAGGCCTGACCGAAATGGTCCGCCATCCGCTCCCAGAAAATCGTCAACCGCATGACGTCAGTATCCCGCCCCTGGGGGTGCAGCCGTGTCCCTCCCCCTTGCCGAAAGCCCTTTCCGCCCTACGGTCGGAGCATGGCTGGAACCGGAGCAATCAGGGGTGGCACGCCTGGCTGTTCAGGGCCACGGACTTCTGCTGGACCGCCGTCGAAGGTCTTGAGAAGTCCCATCCGTACGAGATCGAGGCCGCGGTCGCCTTCCTGGACGGGGTCCCGGACCGCTCGCGCGCCGAGGCCGCCGCGGACCGGCTCGGCCGGCTGGTGCGCGAGCAGGGCCTGGCGGTCCTCGACCCGGACCGGCTCGAGGAGTACCCGCCCGCCCCCGGCTACGCGGCGGGCGAGCGCCACTTCCCGTACGACTACGCCCGTACGCCCCAGTCGCTCGCCCGCCGCTGGTTCACCGACGAGGAAATGGCGCGCTCGCTGGAGCATCTCGCGAGCGAGCAGCGAGAGGACGGCGGCTGGCCGGTCAACTGGCGGCAGTGGGCGCCCGGCACAGCCCTGGAGGCGCGGCCGATCGTGACCATCGAGGCGCTGCGGACGCTACGGGCGCACGGCCGCGCGATCGCCTGAGGCATCCGATCTGTCCGCGGGCTCAGCCGCCGAGCGCGCGCACGCCCGCCGTGACTGCCACCGCGGCCGCCACGACCACCAGGAAGGGGGCGCGCAGCACCAGCGCGAGCGCCGCTGCCGCAAGTCCCGCCGCCCGTGCGTCGAGGACGAGGGAGCTGTCCGTGCTGAACGTCTGTTGCGCGGTGAGCGCGGCCAGCAGGGCGACGGGCAGGAGCGCGGCGAGCCGCTGGACGAGGGGGCGTTCAAGGGCGTCGGCCGGAACCAGCAGGCCGGCCAGCTTGACGAGGTAGCAGCCGACGGCAGTCGCCGCGATCGCGATCCAGATGCTCAACGGTCCTCACCCTTCGTACGGTCTGCATTGCTGCCGCGGGCGATCGAGCGCCCCTTGAACCACAGGACGGCGGGCGCGGCCAGCGCGGCCACCAGCACCGGCACCCCGGCGGGCAGCACCGGCAGAAACGCGAGCCCGAGCACCACGGCGAGCCCGGCGACTGCTCGCTCGGTCGTCGTACGGAGCATCGGGGCGAGGAGCGCGAGGAAGACGGCCGGGCCCGCGGCGTCCAGACCCCACGCGTCGGTGTCACCGAGGGCCTCGGCGCCCAGCACCCCGCCGAGCGTGGTCAGGTTCCACAGGCCGTAGAGCGTCAGCCCGGTGACGGTGAAGCCGAGGCGCGCGGCACGCCGCGTGGGCTGGGCGAGGGCGACGGCCGTGGTCTCGTCGATGACCCAGTGCGCGGCGAGGGGGCGTACGAAGCGTGGCAGGGCGAGAAGCTGCGACAGCCGCAGCCCGTAGAAGGCGTTGCGTACGCCGAGGAAGAAGGCGCCGGCCGCGGCGGCGAGGGGGTTGCCGCCGGCCGCGAGCGCGCCGACCAGCGCGAACTGCGAGGCGCCGGTGAAGACCAGCAGGCTGAGCACGCAGGTCTGCAGGAGGCTGAGGCCTGCTCCCGCGGAGGTCACGCCGAAAGCGAACCCGGACAGGCCGACGGCGATGCCGACGCCGAGCGCGTCGCGCACGACCGCCGAATCCGGCTTGGGCACCCGCTCAGCGGCGGCTGTGCGTATCCCTGCGGATGTCCCTGCGGGAGTCTTCGGGCGAGACTCTGGATGAGCTGTCTGTTCTGCCACGCCGTAGACGCTACGCGGGGCGCTCACCGGCGGTCTTGTACGTTCTTGCGCTCCCTGCGGTACGCGCCGGGCGGGACGCCGACGATCCGCGTGAAGTGCCGGTTCAGATGCGGCTGGTCGGTGAAACCGACGGCCACGGCCGCATCGGCGGGCGCCGTCCCGGCGTCCAGAAGGTGGCGGGCGCGCCGCACGCGCGCATCGGTGAGCCAGGTGTGCGGCGGCATGCCGTACGCCGCCTTGAAGGCGCGCAGCAGCGCGAAGGGGCTCGTACCGAGCTCCTTCGCAAGCCCCTCCAGGGAGGGCGGCTCGGCCATCCGCTCCTCCAGCAGCGCCCGCGCGCGAGCCGCGTTGCGCGCCCCGGCCGAGCGCGGCTGGAGCACCGGCAGCCGGCCCCCGTGGCTGCGCAGCATCCGCGCCGTGACCAGCCTCAGCATGCTGTCGGCCGCCAGAGCGTTGCCTTCCTCGGCCGCTCTGTGCACTTCGACGACGAGCCGGGCGGCGTACGGATCGTCCACGACGGGGCTGGTGAAGCCCACCGATCCGCGCAGCGCGACGGTGTCGGCGGCGATCGAGTCGATCAGCTCGGCGGTCGGATAGAGCGTGCGATAGGTCCATCCCTCGGGGACGCCCGCGTGCCCGGTGTGCGAGGTGTCGGGGTTCACCAGCGCGATCTGCCCGGGCCCTGCCTGCACCAGGTCGTTGCGGTAATGGAACGCCTCGACGCCCTCGGTGATCGCGGCGAACACGAACGTCTCGTGCGTGTGCCGGGCGAACGTCTTCCGTATGTAGTGGGCGTGCAGGAGATCGACGCCGGGCAGGTCAGGGTACTGCCAGTACCGCGCCTGCTCCCGTGCTGCCATGGCTCCATTCTGCGTCACGACCGCGGGAGCCGGAACGGAGATTTCCCCAGGTCCGGGCGATTGTCAGTGGCGCGGTGCACGATGGGGGGCATGGCCAGGACTGCACTCGACTCCTTCTCTCCCGCGACCCGGAGCTGGTTCACGGGAGCCTTCAGCGCGCCCACCGCCGCGCAGGAGGGAGCCTGGCAGGCCATCGGGGAGGGCTCGGACGTGCTGGTCGTGGCCCCGACGGGCTCCGGCAAGACACTGGCCGCGTTCCTCGCCGCGCTGGACCGGCTGGCGTCCTCCCCACCGCCCGCGGACCCGAAGATGCGCTGCCGCGTGTTGTATGTGTCTCCGCTCAAGGCCCTCGCGGTCGATGTGGAGCGCAATCTCCGCAGTCCGCTCACCGGAATCCGGCAGGAGTCGGTGCGGCTCGGGCTGCCCGAGCCGGAGGTGCGGGTCGGCATCCGCTCGGGCGACACCCCGGCCGCCGAGCGGCGCTCCCTTGCCACCAAACCGCCGGACATCCTGATCACGACACCCGAGTCGCTGTTCCTGATGCTCACCTCCTCGACCCGCGACGCGCTTGCGGGCATCGAGACGGTGATCCTGGACGAGGTGCACGCCGTCGCGGGGACGAAGCGGGGCGCGCATCTCGCCATGTCGCTGGAGCGCCTCGACGAGCTGCTGCCGCGCCCTGCCCGGCGGATCGGCCTGTCGGCCACGGTGCGGCCGGTGGACGAGGTGGCCCGCTATCTGTCGCCGCAGCGCAAGGTGGAGATCGTCCAGCCCCCCTCGGGCAAGGAATTCGACCTGTCAGTGGTCGTACCGGTGGAGGATCTGGGCGAATTGGGCGGCTCCCCCGCCTCCGAATCGGACGGCGGAGAGAAGCCGTCGATCTGGCCGCATGTCGAGGAGAAGATCGCCGACCTCGTCCAGGCGCACCGCTCGACGATCGTCTTCGCCAACTCCCGCCGGCTCGCCGAGCGGCTGTGCAACCGCCTCAACGAGATCGCGTACGAGCGTGCCACAGGCCAGGCGATGCCCGAAGGGGCGCCACCGGCCGAGATCATGGCGCAGTCCGGGGCCGCGCAGGGCGCACCTGCCCTCCTCGCCCGCGCGCACCACGGCTCGGTCTCCAAGGAACAGCGCGCCCTGGTCGAAGAGGACCTCAAAGCGGGCCGGCTGCCCGCCGTCGTCGCCACCTCCAGCCTGGAGCTGGGCATCGACATGGGCGCGGTGGATCTGGTGGTCCAGGTCGAGTCACCGCCGTCGGTCGCCTCCGGCCTGCAGCGGGTCGGCCGCGCGGGACACCAGGTGGGCGCGGTCTCCACGGGCGTCGTCTTCCCCAAGTACCGCGGCGATCTCGTGCAGGCGGCAGTGGTCACCGAGCGGATGCGCAGCGGCTCGATCGAAGCACTGCGCATCCCGTCCAACCCCCTGGACGTACTGGCCCAGCAGCTGGTCGCGATGGTCGCCCTGGACACCTGGCAGGTCGATGATCTGCTGGCGCTGACGCGCCGGGCCGCGCCGTTCGCCTCGCTCCCCGAGTCGGCCTTCACCGCCGTCCTCGACATGCTCGCCGGGCGCTATCCCTCCGATGCCTTCGCCGAGCTGCGCCCGCGCGTGGTGTGGGACCGCGTCGCCGGTACGGTCACGGGCCGGCCGGGGGCGCAACGCCTCGCGGTCACCTCCGGCGGCACCATCCCCGATCGCGGGCTGTTCGGGGTGTTCCTCGCGGGGGCGGATCCCAAGAAGGGCGGTGGCCGGGTCGGCGAGCTGGACGAGGAGATGGTGTACGAGTCCCGGGTGGGCGATGTCTTCACCCTCGGTACCACCTCCTGGCGTATCGAGGACATCACGCGCGACCGGGTGCTGGTCTCACCCGCCCCCGGGGTGCCGGGCCGGCTCCCGTTCTGGAAGGGCGACCAGCTGGGCCGCCCGCTCGAACTGGGCCGCGCGGTGGGCGCGTTCCTGCGGGAGGTCGGCGGCCTGAGCACCGAGGACGCCCGGCTGCGCCTGCTGGCCGCAGGGCTTGACGCCTGGGCTGCCGACAATGTCCTCGGCTATCTGGACGAGCAGCGCCGTGCGTGCGGCCATGTCCCCGACGACCGGACGATCCTCGTCGAGCGTTTCCGGGACGAGCTGGGCGACTGGCGGGTCGTCATCCACTCCCCGTTCGGCGCCCAGGTGCATGCCCCCTGGGCGCTGGCGCTCAGTGCCCGGCTCGGCGAGCGGTACGGCATGGACGCGCAGGTGATGCACGCCGACGACGGCATCGTGCTGCGGCTGCCCGACGCCGATCTGATGGGTCTGGACCTGCTCGACCAGGACCCGGTCCATCTCGACTCGACGTTCGACAGCGAGCAGGCTCCGGTCGGCGCGGCGGACGCCGTCTTCGACAAGGGCGAGATCAATCAGATCGTCACCGACCAGGTGGGCGGCTCCGCGCTGTTCGCCTCCCGGTTCCGGGAGTGCGCCGCGCGTGCGCTGCTGCTGCCCCGGCGCAATCCCGGCAAGCGCACCCCGCTGTGGCAGCAGCGCCAGCGCGCGGCCCAACTGCTCCAGGTGGCGAGCGAGTTCGGGTCCTTCCCGATCGTCCTCGAAGCGGTCCGCGAGTGCCTCCGGGACGTGTTCGACGTCCCGGGGCTCACGGAGCTGATGGGCGACATCGAGTCCCGCCGGGTCAGGCTGGTCGAGGTCACCACGCCCGAGCCCTCGCCCTTCGCACGCTCGCTGCTCTTCGGCTATGTCGCGCAGTTCCTGTACGAGGGGGACTCGCCCCTCGCCGAGCGGCGCGCCGCAGCCCTCTCCCTCGACTCCCGGCTGCTGGCCGAGCTGCTCGGCCAGGCCGAGCTGCGCGAGCTGCTCGACCCCGAGACGCTGACCGAGCTGGAGCGGGAGCTGCAATGGCTCACCGAGGACCGCCGAATCAAGGACGAGGAGGGCGTTGCCGACCTGCTGCGGATCCTCGGCCCGCTGACCGACGCCGAGCTGGTCGAGCGCGGCGGCGACCCGGAATGGCCGCGGGAACTGGCCGCATCCCGCCGCGCCATCCGGGTCAGGATCGCGGGCGCCGACCACTGGGCGGCGGTCGAGGACGCGGGCCGACTGCGCGACGCGCTGGGCACGGCTCTGCCGGTGGGCGTGCCGGAAGCGTTCACCGAGCCGGTCAAGGACCCGCTCGGCGACCTCCTCGCCCGGTTCGCGCGTACGCACGGGCCGTTCACCTCCACCCAGGCGGCGGCGCGCTTCGGGCTCGGCGTGGCCGTCACAGAGGGCGCTCTGCAACGCCTCGCGGCGAGCGGACGGGTCGTGCAGGGCGAGTTCCACCCCTCCGGCATCGGCCAGGAGTGGTGCGACGCGACCGTGCTGCGCCGGCTGCGCCGCCGCTCGCTGGCCGCGCTGCGCCATGAGCTGGAGCCGGTCCCGCCCGCCGCGCTCGCGACGTTCCTCCCGAAGTGGCAGCACATGGGCAGCAACAGCCTGCGCGGCATCGACGGCCTTGCCCGCGCGGTCGAGCAGCTCCAAGGGGCCGCGGTCCCGGCCTCCGCCCTCGAGAAGCTGATCCTCCCGTCCCGCGTCCTTGGGTATGCCCCCGGTCTCCTGGACGAACTGACCACGACGGGCGAGGTCATCTGGGCCGGAGCGGGCTCGCTGCCCGGCAAGGACGGCTGGATCTCCCTCTACCTCGCCGACGCCGCGCCCCTGCTCCTGCCCCAGCCCCATCCGCTGGAGCTCACGGCGCTCCACGAGTCCGTGCTCCGCGCCCTGTCCCCCGGCTACGGCCTGTTCTTCCGTCAGATCGCCGACCAGGTCAGGGCCACCACCCACCCCGACGCCACCGACCCCCAACTGGCCGACACCATCTGGGACCTGGCATGGTCCGGTCGGCTCACCAACGACACCCTGGCGCCGCTGCGTTCGCTGCTCGGCTCGGGCCGGACGGCAGGGTCGACGGCCCATCGCGCCAAACGGACGGTGCCGCGCGGGCGGTACGGCAGCCTCACGGCGGCCGCCCGTCCCGCTTCCCGTACCGGCCCGCCGACGGTGAGCGGACGCTGGTCACTGCTGCCGACCTCCGAGCCCGACCCGACCCACCGCGCGCACGCCCTCGCCCGCACCCTTCTGGACCGCCATGGCGTGGTGACCCGGGGCGCGGTAGCGGCCGAGGGCGTGGAGGGCGGCTTCTCGGCCACGTACCGCATCCTCTCGGCCTTCGAGGACAGCGGTCAGGCGCGGCGCGGTTATGTAGTGGAGGGGCTGGGGGCGGCGCAGTTCGCGATGGACGGCGCGGTCGACCGCCTCCGTGCGGCTGCCACGGCGAGAGACCGGGCCGACGGGCAGACGGCGCCGCAAGCCGTGGTGCTGGCCGCCGCCGACCCCGCCAATGCGTACGGCGCGGCGCTACCCTGGCCCGAGCCGCCGACGGGCGCCGGCCACAAGCCCGGCCGGAAGGCGGGCTCCCTGGTCGTCCTGGTCGACGGCGAGCTCACGCTGTACATGGAGCGCGGCGGCAAGACTCTGCTGGCCTGGGCGACCGACCCGGACTCCGCCGCGCTCCACGCGGCGGCCGAGGCGCTGGCACACGCGGCCCGGGCGGGCGCCCTCGGCACGGTCACCGTCGAGCGTGCCAACGGCATACCGGCGCTCACCTCGCCGCTGGCCCGCGCCCTGGAGACGGCGGGCTTCCACGCCACCCCCAGAGGCCTGCGGCTGCGCCCCTGACGGCGCGCCGTCTGGGGCGCGGCCAGACGGCGATCGGCGCGGCGGGCGCCCCCGCGGCCTGACCGCGAAACGGCGCTCCCCACCGGCCGCGCCCCCACCGCGCCCGGGCCTCCGCCCACCGCGCCCCGACCGGCCCGAGCCCGCGGCTCGGGCATGCCCGCGCCCCGACCGGGCCCGCGCCGCCACCCACCACAGGCCGACCGCACGACTCAGACCGCGAGACGGCGTGCATCGCCCGCGCCCCGCCGGCGACCCCGACCGCGCCGCAGGCGGCGAAACAGCGTGCCCCGTCCGCGTCCACACCACGACGGCGGCCCACGCCTCCGGGCTGACCACGAGCCCGGCGCCCCCGACCGCTCCCCCACCCCCAGATGGCTCGCCCCGCCCACGGCCCCGATGATCGCGCCCCCTACCCTCGCCCCGTCCCGCATCATGGATCCATGCCCGAAGGAGACACCGTCTGGCTGACCGCCCAGCGCCTGCACACCGCCCTCGCCGGGCAGGTCCTCACCCGGTCCGACTTGCGCGTCCCGCGCTTCGCCAATGCCGACCTCACCGGCCGGACCGTCCTTGACGTCACGCCGCGCGGCAAACACCTGCTCACCCGAGTCGAGGGCGGCCTCACCCTCCACTCCCACCTCCGTATGGACGGCTCCTGGCAGGTGTACGGCTCCGGCGAGCGCTGGCGCGGCGGCCCCGCGCACCAGATCCGCGCGATCCTCGGCAACGCCGAGCACACCGCCGTCGGCTACCGCCTCCCCGTCCTGGAGCTGCTGCACACCGCCGCCGAGGCCAAGGCCGTGGGCCATCTCGGCCCCGATCTGCTGGGCCCCGACTGGGACGCGGACACCGCCGTCGCGAACCTCCTCACCGATCCGGCCCGCCCCCTCGGCGAGGTCCTGCTCGACCAGCGCAACCTCGCCGGTATCGGCAATGTCTACAAGTCAGAGCTGGCCTTCCTGGCCCGTGTGACGCCCTGGCTGCCCGTCGGCGAGCTGCCCGCCGACACCCCTCATCGGCTCGTCGTCACCGCGCACCGGCTCCTCGAAGCGAACAAGAACCGCTTCGATCGCCGCACCACAACCACCGACGACCGCGCCCCGCGCACCACAAGCTCCATCCGCAGCCCCCACAGCCCCCGCCGCCCCGGCCCGCGCCTGCATGTCTACGGCCGCGAGGGCCAGCCATGCCTGCGCTGCGGGACCCCGATCCGCAAGGCCGACCAGGGCGACGGCAGCCGCGAACGCCCCACCTACTGGTGCCCGCGCTGCCAATCCGGACCCACTAGTTGACGATCCGTCAGATCCAGTCGTACGGTCCCCGCATGCCCATCAAGGCGTACGACCTCACCGGCCGCACCGCGTTCGTCACCGGCGCGGCCGGCGGCATAGGCCGCGCCTCGGCCGCCCTCCTCGCCGAGGCGGGAGCCACCGTCCACTGCGCCGACATCGACGAGAAGGGCCTCCACGAGACACGCGCCCAGATCACCGACGCGGCCGGCACAGCCCACGCCCACCCCCTCGACGTCACCGACCGTGCCCAGCTCAAGGCCGCGATCGAGCACATCGAGAGCACCGGTCGGCTCGACATCCTGGCCGCCATCGCCGGAATCATGCACAGCAGCCCCGTCCTGGAGACGAGGGACGAGGACCTCGACCGCGTCCTCGCGGTCAACTTCAAAGGGATCCTGTACGCCTGCCAGGAGTCGGCCCGTGCCATGATCGCCGCGGGCACACACGGCTCCATCGTCACCATGGCCTCCGGCGCCGTGGACGCCGCGAACGCCGGTCTGCTCTGCTACAGCGGGCCAAAGCGGCAGTCGTCCAGCTCACCAAGACCCTCGCGACCGAACTCGGCCCGCACTCCATCCGCGTCAACGCCGTCGCCCCCGGCTGGATCCGCACCCCCATGACCGACCGCCACAACGCAATGCTCCAGCACCAGGCCGAGGCGGCGATGGTCCGAATCTCCCCGCTCCGCCGCGTCGGCGAGCCCGAGGACATCGCCCATACGGTCCTTCACCTGGCGTCCGACGCGTCCGCCTTCACTACGGGCCAGATTCTGCGCCCGAACGGCGGCGTCGCGATGCCTTGGTGATCCCACCGCGCGTGCTCCCACGCGACACCGTGACATGCACAGGCAGCAGACTGAGCCCCCACCCGCCTGCCGCCACCGCCCCTTCGACAAGCCCCGCCTGATGCGGAACGAGCACCAGCCGGAGCATGGCCCACCACCACAGCCCGCCGGCCACGAGCCCGAGAGCGGTCACCGGCACGAGGACGACACCGCGCACTGCCATGGCTGCCTCCTCCGGCCCACGCTAGACCGGCGCGATCACCCACCGGGAGGGCGCACCGGATGCACAGCCCGGCGCGCGGGACACCGGTCACCTCACCCCAGACTGCGACGAGGAGCCGCTATCCGCAGACCGGGACGCGGACGACGTCGCATCGACAGCCCCGGCCCCGACCACGGGGCCGGGGGCCGCAGAGCCAACACCTACGGGCTCTCCGCCTGGAACATCCACGCATGCTTCTCGAGGTCCGCCGTGAGCCCGATCAGCACATCCTGAGTCACCGGATCCGGATCCGCGGTCGCCACGATCCGCTCCCGCATCCGCCCGATCACCGCGCCGAGCGCGTCCACCAGCGTCTGCACGGCGTCCCCGTCCTTTATCCAGCCCTCCGGCACCGCGCCGATCGCGCTCTGCGCCGCCACCGTCGCGGCCCGACCGTCCGGCGTCACCCCGATCGCCGACGCACGCTCGGCCACGGTGTCGGAGTGCATCCGTGCCGTGGCCACGACCTCGTCGAGCTGGAGATGTATGGACCGGAAGCGGGGGCCGACGACATTCCAGTGGACCTGCTTCGCCACCAGCGAGAGATCCACCAGATCGACGAGCGCGCCCCTCAGCGCATCGCCGACTGTCTTGAGATCCGCCTCGGACAGGGAGCTCTTTACGACAGACATGGATGTCCTCCACTCGGTTCGCAGATACCTGTCCACCATGGCACAAATACCTCAAACCGGGCATTCGCCGACAAAACTAAAAGCCCCGGCCCTCCGCCCAGCAGAGGCAGTAGACCGGGGCTCAGCTCCAACCAAGCCGTGCAGTGCCGTACGGATCAGGCGGCGACGACGTCGACCGCCTCCGCAGGCGCCTTGATCGTCACCCGCTCCGTCGGTACACCCGCCACCGACGTCACGGAGACCGAATTGAGCATTGGACGTACTGGCGCAGGCACCGGCTCACTCGCCGCTGCCGACTCGGCCAGCTCGGCCAACGACAGCTCGTCGCTCACTTCACGCATGAGCTCGGACATCCGTACGTCAAGCGCGTCGCAGATCGCGGAGAGCAGCTCGGACGATGCCTCCTTCTGCCCCCGCTCCACCTCGGAGAGATAGCCGAGCGATACTCGGGCGGACGAGGAGACTTCGCGCAGAGTACGGCCCTGGCGCTGGCGCTGCCGACGCAGCACGTCACCAAGCAGGCGACGGAGCAGAATCATCGGTGGCTCCCTCCTCGGTCCGCGTAGCCGCATCCTTCACGCCCCACCGTACCGCCTTGTGCCGCGGCCGTGCGGGGAGCGATGTCGTGTTCACTCAGGGCTGCAAACATCAAGTCCCCCCGTTCTGTTCCGTATCCTGTGCCCGCTGTTCCGTATCCTGTGCTCGCGCATTCTCGTGCAGTTCCCCGGAGAGCAGCTCGAGCACGCTCCGTACACTCTCTCTACGGATTTCCGCCCGGTCACCGTTCAACCGCAACGCGGCCACTTTCCCGGCGCCGCCCGGCCCCGTGACGGCCAGATAGACCGTCCCGACGGGCTGCCCGTCCTGTGGTTCCGGGCCGGCCACACCCGTGGTCGCGATGCCCCAGACGGCGCCCAGCGCTTCCCGTACCCCGGCCGCCATCTGCCGTGCGACCTCGGGATCCACCGCGCCGCGCTCCGCCAGGAGAGTCCCGTCGACGCCGAGAATATCCCTCTTGAGAGTGGTTGCGTACGCCGTGACGGACCCGCGGAAGGACTTCGAGGCACCAGGGACAGAAGTGAGCTCGGCGGCCACCAGACCGCCGGTCAGCGACTCGGCGACGGCCAGCGTCTCGCCACGTTCCGCAAGCAGCGCCAGCACCCGAGCCGCGGTCTTCACCGCTTTTTCCCGGCGTTCCCTGCGTTCCCCGCCTCGTCGGCCGCCGCCCGCTCGGCGGCCAGTCCCCTGCGCCTCAGCACAATCGCCTGTCGCACATAGTCGAGGCCGGTGACCACCGTCAGCACGACGGCCAGCGCCATCACCCAGAAGCGCAGGGTGGCCAGCGGACCGGTCAGCGCCAGGACATACATCCCGACCGCCGTGCCCTGCGCGAGGGTCTTCAGCTTGCCGCCGCGACTGGCTGGAATCACCCCGTGCCGGATCACCCAGAACCGCATCAGCGTGATCCCGAGCTCACGGAAGAGAATGACTCCGGTCACCCACCACGGCAGATCGCCGAGCGCCGACAGACAGATCAGCCCGGCGGCCATGATCGCCTTGTCGGCGATCGGGTCGGCGATCTTCCCAAAGTCGGTGACCAGGTTGTACGTACGCGCCAGATGGCCGTCGAAGATGTCGGTGATCATGGCGACGGCGAACGCCGCCCACGCCCAGGCCCGCCAGGCCGGGTCGTATCCGCCGTCCTGCAGCATCAGCATGACGAAGCCGGGCACGAGCGCCAGGCGGATCATGGTGAGGATGTTGGCGATGTTCCAGAGGCTGGCCTGATTGACGGCCGCAGCGCCGAGCTTGCCGCCGGGCGCGGGCCTACCGGTGCTGCCCCCCGCGGATGCCGGCACTCCGGTCATGTGCCCGCCTCCTCAAGACATTCGGCCACCAGGTCGACGCCTTCCGTGCCCACGGCCTTTGCCGCGACGATACGACCGGGTACGAGCCCCTCGCTCGAAGTGAAGACCACCTGCCCGTCCGTCTCCGGCGCCTGGTGCGCCGCACGGCCCACTGCACCGTCCTCGCCGTCCACGGACTCGACCAGCACCTCAAGGGCCTCGCCGAGCCGCTCCTCGGCGCGCTGCGCGGTCAGCTCCTCCGCGAGCCGCGACAGATGCCCGAGACGTTCGGCGATGACGTCGGCGTCCAGCTTGTTGTCGTACGAGACAGCCTCGGTGCCGTCCTCGTCGGAGTAGCCGAAGACGCCGATGGCATCCAGGCGCGCATCGGTGAGGAAGTTTTCCAGCTCGGCGAAGTCCGCCTCGGTCTCGCCGGGGAAGCCGACGATGAAGTTGGACCGCACACCCGCCTGCGGGGCCTTGCCGCGGATGGTCGACAACAGCTCCAGGAAACGCTCGGTGTCGCCGAAGCGCCGCATCGCGCGCAGCACCCCCGGTGCGGAGTGCTGGAAGGACAGGTCGAAGTACGGAGCGATCTTCGGCGTCGCGGTGAGGACCTCGATCAGCCCGGGCCGCATCTCGGCGGGCTGCAGATAGCTGACCCGCACCCGCTCGATGCCGTCGACCTCGGCCAACTCCGGCAGCAGGGTCTCCAGGAGGCGGATGTCGCCGAGATCCTTGCCGTACGAGGTGTTGTTCTCGGAGACCAGCATGACCTCCTTCACGCCCTGCTCGGCCAGCCAGCGCGTCTCGCCGAGCACATCGCTGGGCCGCCGCGAGATGAACGAGCCGCGGAAGGACGGAATGGCGCAGAAGGAACAGCGCCGGTCGCAGCCGGAGGCGAGCTTCACCGAGGCGACGGGGCTGGTGCCGAGACGGCGACGCAGGGGCGCACGCGGCCCGGACACCGGGGCGACCCCCTCAGGCAGATCCTCGGGGGCGGGCGCGATGTAACCGTGGCCGGGCAGCGCCACATCGGACGCCTCCTGCCGTTCGACCGGGCTCAACGGCAGCAGCTTGCGGCGGTCGCGCGGGGTGTGCGAAGCGTGGATGCCGCCGTTGAGGATGGTCTGGAGGCGGTCGGAGATGTCGGCGTAGTCGTCGAATCCGAGCACGCCGTCCGCCTCGGGCAGCGCGTCGGCCAGCTCCTTGCCGTACCGCTCGGCCATGCAGCCGACCGCGACCACGGCCTGGGTCTTACCGTGGTCCTTGAGATCGTTGGCTTCGAGCAAGGCGTCGACGGAGTCCTTCTTGGCGGCCTCGACGAATCCGCAGGTGTTGACGACTGCGACATCCGCGTCGGCGGCTTCCTCGACGAGCTCCCAGCCGTCCGCTGCCAAGCGGCCTGCGAGCTCCTCCGAGTCCACCTCGTTACGGGCGCAGCCAAGAGTGACAAGGGCGACGGTACGGCGTTCGGGCATGGGGTCAAGACTACTTTGTCCTGACCCACGCCCCGGCCCCGAGGGTTCTCGGGACTCCGCAGCCCATCGGGCTAGCCGACCTCGGGGTCGCCCTTCGTGTACGACAGCCGCTCGACCTGGCCCGCCTCGAACACGTCATTGACCCTCTTGCCGTTCACGAACAGCTCGATCGCCCCGGCATTCCCAAGGATCAGATCGACCCGCTCGTCGTCCTGGAAGGTCTTGGACTCGCCCTTGAGCAGCAGCCCGTCGAAGAGCAGCTTGCCGTTGTGCGACTTGGCCGAGATCCAGCTCTTGTCGTCCAGGACAGAGAGCTTCACCGTCACCTTGTCCTTCGGCACCGCCGCGATGGCGCTGTCCGACGGGTCGGGCTTCGGTGCGGTGGGCTTGCTCGTGGACGGCGCCGTCGGGCTGGGCTTCTGCTCGGACGCCGACCCCTCGGCCACCTGGCTGCCCTTGCCACCGACCTCGCCACTGAAGAGTGTGAAGCCGACGAAGCCGATCACTGCGACGATCGCGGCAACCATGGCGGCCGTCCAGTTGGGGCGGCGCGGTTCGGGACGGATGCGCTCGGCCTCGAAGAGCGGCGCGGCAGGCGTCGGCGAAGGACGTCCGCCGTGCTCCGCGTCGTACTGCGCGACGAGCGGTTCGGGATCGAGGCCCACGGCACGCGCGACCGTGCGGATATGACCGCGCGCGTAGAAATCGCCGCCACAGCGGGAGAAGTCGTCCTGCTCGATCGATTGCACGATCGGGATGCGCACCCGGGTGGAGGAACTGACTTCGTCAACGGTCAGACCTGCGGCGATGCGGGCTTCCTGGAGCGCACGACCGATCGAAGGCTGGTCGTCTTCGTTCGAAGACCGGTCGTCTTCGACTGAAGGCCGGTCGTCTTCGGGGGAGTTGCCGATGGACACGGGGGCGCCTTTCGAGCGTGTAGCCACCTGCTGGAGGTTCAGTCTATGGGTGGAACGAAAGGGTGGGGCAACCGGGCGAGGGACTTTGTACGCCATCAGAATGGCCGGACATCCTGATGGTGGGACATCTGTCTGTCTCTCCCTCCAACTTCACGTACGACTGAGGGAAACGGTTGCTCTCCAAACCCTTACGAGTGAGGCTCCCCGCGGATCACGGCAAGCACTCCATCGAGTTCATCCGGTTTCACGAGAACATCGCGCGCTTTGGAGCCCTCGCTCGGCCCGACGATGTTCCGTGACTCCATCAGATCCATCAGCCGACCCGCCTTCGCGAAGCCCACGCGCAGCTTGCGCTGGAGCATCGACGTGGACCCGAACTGGGTGGATACCACCAGCTCAGCGGCCTGGCAGAGCAGATCGAGGTCGTCGCCGATGTCCTCGTCGATCTCCTTCTTCTGCTTCGTGCCGACCACGACGTCCTCCCGGAAGACCGGGGCCATCTGATCCTTGCAGTGCTGGACGACTACCGCGACTTCGGCCTCGGTGACGAAGGCGCCCTGCATACGGGTCGGCTTGTTCGCACCCATTGGAAGGAACAGGCCGTCGCCCTTGCCGATCAGCTTCTCCGCGCCCGGCTGGTCGAGGATGACCCGGCTGTCGGCGAGCGAGGAGGTCGCGAAGGCGAGCCGCGAGGGCACATTCGCCTTGATCAGACCGGTGACGACGTCGACCGATGGCCGCTGAGTCGCCAATACCAGATGGATGCCGGCTGCGCGCGCCAGCTGGGTGATCCGGACGATGGCGTCCTCGACGTCGCGCGGCGCCACCATCATCAGATCGGCAAGCTCATCCACGATGACCAGCAGATAGGGGTACGGGGTGAGCTCGCGCTCGCTCCCCTCCGGCGGCTTGGCCTTGCCGTTCCTGATGGCCTGGTTGAAGTCGTCGATGTGCCGGTAGCCGTACGCCGCGAGGTCGTCGTAGCGCAGATCCATCTCCCGCACGACCCACTGCAGCGCCTCGGCGGCCCGCTTGGGGTTGGTGATGATCGGGGTGATCAAATGCGGGATGCCCTCGTACGCGGTGAGCTCGACCCGCTTGGGGTCAACGAGCACCATCCGTACGTCCTCCGGCGTCGCCCGCACCATCACCGAGGTGATCAGGCAGTTGATACAGGAGGATTTGCCGGAGCCGGTCGCGCCCGCGACCAGGACGTGCGGCATCTGCGCCAGGTTGGCCATCACATAGCCGCCCTCGACATCCTTGCCGAGCGCGACCAGCATCGGGTGCTCGTCCCCCGCGGCGTCCGCGAGGCGCAGCACATCACCCAGGTTGACCATCTCGCGGTCGGAGTTCGGGATCTCGATGCCGACCGCGGACTTACCGGGGATCGGGGAAATGATCCGCACGTCTGGGCTGGCGACGGCGTACGCGATGTTCTTGGTGAGGGCGGTGATCCTCTCGACCTTCACGGCCGGGCCAAGCTCCACCTCGTACCGGGTGACCGTCGGACCGCGGGTGAAGCCGGTGACGGCCGCGTCGACCTTGAACTCCATGAAGACATTGCTTAGCGAGGCGACGACCGCGTCGTTGGCGGCGCTGCGCGTCTTGCCGGGGCCGCCGCGCTCCAGCAGGTCCAGGGAGGGCAGGGCGTAGGTGATGTCCCCGGAGAGCTGGAGCTGCTCGGCGCGCGGCGGCAGGGGCTGGGACTCGTCGGGTACCGGCGCGGACTTGGTCAGATCCGGTACGGACGCCTTCGATCCGCTCTCCTTCGGCCCGGTCTCCTCGGGCTCGCGCGCGGTCGGCACGGGACTGACGGCCCGCTGCCGGTCGGTGGTGACGTCGCGGGTGAGGTCGGCGACGAGCGACGACGGCGGCATGCCGTTCAGGACGGCTCCGTCGAGCGCCGCGGCCGCCGCCGCTGCCACGTCCACGGCGTCCATCGGACGGTCCATGGCGGGCTGCACGGAAACCCTGCGCGGCCGCCTGCGCTTGGAGAGCGCTGCCTCCTCGGCAGGGTCCGGGTCGAAGTCCTCGGGCGCTTCGCCCCGGCGTGCGGACGAGCGGCGCGCCCGCCCGGGCACGGCATCCCGCCACTGCTCCTCGTACCGCGCGTCGTCCTCGCCGGCCCCGCTGTCCGCCCCCGGCTCGTACGCCGGCTCGACGATGCCCAGCTTGGAGCCGAGCAGCCGCAGCCGCTGCGGAATGGCGTTGACGGGCGTCGCGGTGACCACGAGCAGGCCGAAGAGCGTGAGCAGCACGAGCAGCGGTACGGCGAGGACTTCGCCCATGGTGAAGATCAGCGGCTTGGACGCGGCCCAGCCGATCAGCCCGCCCGCGTCCTGCATCGCCGCGGTGCCGTCCCCGCGGCCCGGAGAACCACAGGCGATATGGACCTGCCCGAGCACGCCGACGACGAGTGCGGACAGACCGATCACGATCCGGCCGTTGGCCTCTGGCTTCTCGGGATAAAGGATCAGGCGTACGGCGATCGCGCCCAGCAGTAGCGGCGCGAGCAGATCGAGCCGGCCGAACGCGCCGGTCACCAGCATCTCGACGAGATCGCCGACCGGGCCGCGCAGATTGGACCAGGTACCGGCGGCGACGATCAGCGTCACGCCGAGGAGCAGCAGCGCAAGGCCGTCCTTGCGGTGCGCCGGGTCGAGCCCCTTCGCTCCCCGTCCTATGCCACGGAACAGCGCGCCCACAGTGTGTGCCAGACCGAGCCAGAGGGCGCGCGCGAGGCGGTACACGCCCCCCGTGGGGGACGGCGCGGGCTTGGGCGCAGCCTTCTTCGCCGCCGCCTTCCTGGGGGGCGCTTTCTTCGCGGGTGCGGTCTTCTTGGCGGCAGCTTTCTTGGCGGGCGCCGCCTTCTTCGCGGCGCCGGTCGTACGGCCGGCGCGCGGCTTCGCGGTGCCCGCCGCGCCCTGGGAACCCTTGCCGGACGTGCGTGAGGCCATGGTGGTGAGGTTACCGGTGTCGACGGCAGCGGACACGTGTGCCCACTGCTTCACTCGTTCGTGTCGTGCCGGTTGGGGGCGGAAACTGACGCGCTGATAGCGGAGAGCTGACGCTCTCTCAAGCCCCCGGCGGCCGTTCAGTTCTGCGAAGGCAGCGTCGGCGTTCCGCCGCCGGTACCCGGCTCCAGCGCGTCGAGGGCCCGGCGCAAACCGGTGAGTTTGCGCTCGAGATGGGCCGCGGTGGCGACTGCGGCGGCGTCCGCCGAGTCGTCGTCGAGCTGCTTGGACAGCGCTTCCGCCTGCTCCTCAACTGCCGCGAGCCGCGCGGAAAGCTCGGCGAGCAGCCCCGCGGGCTCCTTGCTGGCACCCGCGCTCGCATGCCCGCCGCCCTCCAGCTGGAGCCGCAGGAGCGCGGCCTGCTCACGCAGTTGGCAGTTCTTCATGTAGAGCTCGACGAAGACCGAGACCTTGGCGCGCAGCACCCAGGGGTCGAACGGCTTGGAGATGTAGTCGACCGCGCCCGCGGCGTAACCCCGGAAGGTGTGGTGCGGGCCGTGGTTGATCGCGGTGAGGAAGATGATCGGGATGTCCCGGGTCCGTTCCCGCCGCTTGATGTGCGCGGCCGTCTCGAATCCATCCATGCCGGGCATCTGGACGTCCAGCAGAATGACCGCGAAGTCGTCTGTCAGCAGCGCTTTGAGCGCTTCCTCCCCTGACGATGCCCGCACCAGTGTCTGATCGAGCGCAGAGAGGATGGCCTCCAGCGCCAACAGATTCTCCGGCCGGTCATCGACCAGGAGGATCTTGGCCTTCTGCACCATGGCCCGCCCTCCTCGCCCCGGATGTGCACCGGGCGCCGCCCCAGGGGACGACTCCCTTACGTCGCCCGTCCTTGTGCCGGTCATGGTAGCCGCACCCCGCCTGTCGCCACACCCTGTCACTGCGATGTCACTGTGCACATAGCAGAAACGTAGTGGGAGACCAGAAGGTTCCCCGAATACCGCCGTCTCACACGCCTTCGGCCACAGTCAGTCAGCAACTCGCGGAGAACCGGGCAGGCGTCGCTCACTCCCCGCGCATCCATTGCTCCATCACCGAGAGCAAATGGTCGGGATCGACCGGCTTGGTGACATAGTCGGAAGCGCCCGACTCGATGGCCTTCTCCCGGTCTCCCTTCATCGCCTTGGCAGTCAGCGCGATGATCGGCAGACCGGCGAACTGCGGCATCCTGCGGATCGCGGTCGTCGTCGCGTACCCGTCCATTTCCGGCATCATGATGTCCATCAACACGACCGTCACATCATCGTGCTGCTCCAGGACTTCGATGCCCTCACGACCGTTCTCCGCGTACAGCACCGACAGCCCGTGCTGCTCCAGCACGCTGGTGAGCGCGAAGACATTGCGGATGTCGTCGTCGACGATCAGCACCTTCTCGCCATCGAAGGTGAAGGTGCGCCGCTCCTCCGGCGCCTCCTGGCTGCCGTTCGCCCCGGCCCACTGCTCCGCGCCCGCCGACGCACCGCCCGCCTGGCCGGGCAGCGCGCGCCGCTGGTCCATCGAGCCCAGCGCCTTGCGCCGCCGCCGGAACAGCGCGGCCGGGCCGGCGTGGGCGTCCGCGGGGGCGGGCGCATCGTGCCGCGCCTGCGGGAGCCCGTCCTGCAGACCCTCCTCGGCAGTGTCGGCCTGCGGGCCGGCGCCGGGGGTGAGCTGCGGGTAACCCTGCGGCGGCAGTTCGCTGGGGTGAAGGGGCAAGTAGAGGGTGAACGTCGAGCCGCGTCCCGGTTCGCTCGCCGCATGGATCTCGCCGCCCAGCAGCCGGGCGATCTCGCGGCTGATGGACAGTCCGAGGCCCGTACCGCCGTACTTCCGGCTGGTCGTGCCGTCGGCCTGCTTGAACGCCTCGAAGATGACGCGCATCTTGCCGGCCGCGATCCCGATCCCGGTGTCCGTGACCGAGAAGGCGATCAGATCTCCGTCCGCGTCCCGCAGCGAGCCCGCCTCCAGCAGTTGCTCGCGGATCGACTGAGGCACATCGGCGCTCGCGGGCCGGATCACCAGCTCCACCGCGCCGCTGTCGGTGAACTTCACCGCGTTGGACAGGAGGTTGCGCAGCACCTGCAGCAGCCGCTGCTCGTCGGTGTGCAGCGTCGCGGGCAGCTCCGGCGACACCCGTACGGAGAAGTCGAGACCCTTCTCCGCGGTCAGCGGCCGGAAGGTCGCCTCCACATAGTCGACGAGCTGAACCAGCGCGATACGCGTCGGGCTGACGTCCATCTTGCCCGCCTCGACCTTCGACAGGTCGAGGATGTCGTTGATCAGCTGGAGCAGGTCGGAGCCGGCCCCGTGGATCGTCTCGGCAAACTCCACCTGCTTCGGAGAGAGGTTCCCCTCCGCGTTGTCCGCGAGCAACTTGGCCAGGATCAGCAGAGAATTGAGCGGCGTACGCAGCTCGTGCGACATGTTCGCCAGGAACTCCGACTTGTAGCGCATCGAGACCGCGAGCTGCTCGGCACGCTCCTCGAGCACCTGCCTCGCCTCTTCGATCTCGGTGTTCTTCACCTCGATGTCGCGGTTCTGCTGCGCCAGCAGCTCCGCCTTCTCCTCCAGCTCGGCGTTGGAGGCCTGCAGCGCCTTCTGCCGGTTCTCCAGCTCGGCCGAGCGCTCACGCAGCTGCTCCGTCAGCTCCTGGGACTGCTTGAGGAGCACCTCGGTCTTCGTGTTGACGCTGATGGTGTTGACGCTCGTCGCGATCATCTCGGCGATCTGGTTGAGGAAGTCCCGCTGGATCTGCGTGAACGGCTGGAAAGACGCCAGCTCGATCACACCGAGGACCTTCCCCTCGAAGAGCACCGGCAGCACGATCACATACGCGGGCGATGCCTCGCCGAGACCCGAGGAGATCCGCAGATAGCCCGGCGGCACATTGACCTGGATGGTCCGCTTCTCCTCGGCCGCGGTGCCGATCAGTGTCTCGCCGGGCCGGAAGGACGTCGGCATCAGACCGGCGGAGTAGCCGTAACTGCCGCGCATGCACAGCTCGTACGACGCCTCACCGACCGGCGAGGCGCCAGCGCCGCCGCCCGTCGGCATCGCCAGGAAGAACGCGCCGTGCTGCGCCGAGACGACCGGAGTGAGCTCGCTCATGATCAGCGAGGCCACGTCGTCGAGGTCGCGCCGGCCCTGCATCAGACCGGAGATACGGGCCAGGTTGCCCTTGAGCCAGTCCTGCTCCTCGTTGGCGAGGGTGGTGTCGCGAAGGTTCGCGATCATCGTGTTGATGTTGTCCTGCAGCACCTGGATCTCGCCGGCCGCGTCCACATCGATCTTGAGGTTCAGATCGCCTCGGGTCACCGCGGTCGCGACGGCCGCGATCGCGCGCACCTGACGGGTGAGGTTCCCGGCCATCTCGTTCACCGACTCGGTGAGATCGCGCCAGGTTCCGTCGACGTCCCGCACCCGGGCCTGACCGCCCAGCTGCCCGTCCGTGCCGACCTCGCGGGCCACCCGGGTGACCTCCTCGGCGAACGACGACAGCTGGTCCACCATGGTGTTGATGGTGGTCTTCAGCTCCAGGATCTCGCCCCGCGCATCGATGTCGATCTTCCTGGTGAGATCGCCCTTGGCGATGGCGGTGGTGACTGTGGCGATCTGCCGCACCTGGCCGGTCAGATTGGACGCCATCGAGTTCACGGACTCGGTCAGGTCCTTCCACGTACCGGAAACTCCCGGCACATGCGCCTGGCCGCCCAGCTCGCCCTCCGTGCCCACCTCGCGGGCCACACGGGTCACTTCGTCGGCGAACGACGACAGCGTCGTCACCATCGTGTTGACGGTCTCGGCCAGCTCCGCGACCTCGCCGCGCGCCTCGACCGTCACCTTCTTCGTCAGATCGCCGTTGGCGACCGCCGCGGAGACCCGCGCGATGTTGCGCACCTGATTGGTCAGATTGTTGGCCATCAAGTTGACGTTGTCGCTGAGGTCCTTCCAGATGCCGGTGACGCCACGCACCCGCGCCTGACCGCCCAGTACACCTTCCGTACCCACCTCACGGGCGACCCTGGTCACCTCGTCGGCGAAGTCCAGCAGCTGGTCGACCATCGTGTTGACCGTCGTCACCAGTTCGAGGATCTCACCCTTGGCGTCAACGGTGATCTTCTTCGACAGGTCGCCCTTGGCGACCGCCGTCGTCACCTCGGCGATATTGCGGACCTGCGACGTGAGGTTGTTGGCCATGAAGTTGACGGACTGGGTGAGGTCCTTCCAGGTGCCGGAGACGCCCTGGACCTCGGCCTGACCCCCCAGGATGCCCTCGGTGCCCACCTCGCGCGCCACCCTGGTCACCTGCTCGGCGAAGTTCGAGAGCTGGTCCACCATCGTGTTGAGGGTGTTCTTCAGCTCCAGGATCTCACCGCGCGCATCCACGTCGATCTTCTGCGACAGGTCACCACGGGCCACCGCGGTGGCGACCTGCGCGATGTTACGGACCTGGCCGGTGAGGTTCTCCGCCATGCCGTTCACGGAGTCGGTCAGATCGCGCCACACGCCGGCGACGCCGGGCACCTGCGCCTGCCCGCCAAGACGGCCGTCCGTACCCACCTCACGCGCGACCCGCGTCACCTGCTCGGCGAAGGCCGAAAGCTGATCGACCATCGTATTGATGGTGTTCTTCAGCTCCAGGATCTCGCCACGCGCATCCACATCGATCTTCTGCGACAGGTCACCACGGGCCACCGCGGTCGTCACCTGCGCGATCTGCCGAACCTGCGAAGTCAGGTTCCCCGCCATGAAGTTGACGGAGTCGGTCAGTTCCTTCCACGTACCGCTGACGCCGTCGACACGCGCCTGGCCGCCCAGCCGGCCCTCCGTGCCCACGTCCCGCGCCATCCGCGTGACCTGATCGGCGAACGAGGAGAGCTGCGCCACCATCGTGTTGACGGTGTTCTTCAGCTCCAGCATCTCGCCCGCGACATCGACGGTGACCTTCTGCGACAGATCGCCATTGGCGACCGCCGTCGTCACCTGCGCGATGTCCCTCACCTGGCCGGTGAGGTTATGGAACGCGGTGTTCACCGAGTCCGTGAGGTCCTTCCAGGTACCCGCCGCGCCCGGCACCTCCGCCTGCCCGCCAAGACGGCCCTCGACGCCGACTTCCCGGGCCACCCGCGTCACCTCGGAACCGAACGACTGCAGCTGGTCCACCATCGTGTTGACGGTGTTCTTCAGCTCCAGCATCTCGCCCGCGACATCGACGGTGACCTTCTGCGACAGATCACCATTGGCGACCGCCGTCGTCACCTGCGCGATGTCCCTCACCTGGGTGGTCAGGTTGCGGAAGACGGTGTTCACCGAGTCGGTGAGGTCCTTCCAGGTCCCGGCAGCCCCCGGCACCTGCGCCTGGCCACCGAGGAGACCCTCGGCCCCGACCTCGCTCGCCACACGGGTGACCTCGTCCGCGAACGTACGCAGCGTCTCGGTCATCTGATTGATGGTCTCGGCGAGTTGGGCCACCTCACCGCGCGCGCTCACCGTGACCTTCTGCGACAGATCACCGTTGGCGACCGCCGTCGTCACCTCGGCGATGCCGCGCACCTGCGAGGTCAGATTGCCCGCCATGGTGTTCACCGAATCGGTGAGGTCCTTCCACACACCGGCCACACCGGGCACCGCCGCCTGCCCGCCCAGCTCGCCCTCCGTGCCGACCTCCCGGGCGACCCGGGTCACCTCGGAGGAGAAGGAGGACAGCTGGTCCACCATCGTGTTGACGGTGTTCTTCAGCTGAAGCATCTCGCCGGCCACATGGACGGTGACCTTGCGTGACAGATCCCCCTTGGCGACCGCCGTGGTGACGAGAGCAATGTCACGTACCTGAGCGGTCAACCGGTACGCCATGGTGTTCACCGAATCCGTGAGATCTTTCCACGAACCGGACATACCGCGCACCTGTGCCTGGCCACCCAGTTTGCCCTCGGTGCCAACCTCCAGCGCCACCCGGGTCACCTCGTCGGTGAACGCCGACAGCTGGTCGACCAGGCTGTTGACCGTACGCGCGACCTTCAGGAATTCGCCGCGCAGCGGCCGTACCGCCGCATCCGCGCCCTCCACGGAGTGCCAGCGCAGTTCCATCCGCTGTTCCAGGTCACCCTCGGCGACCGCCGAGAGCACCCGTCCCACCTCGGACACCGGTCGCGCCAGATCGTCCACCAGCGCGTTGGAGGCGTCGATGGCGGCCGCCCAGGAGCCCTCGCAGGCCCCTGTCTCCAGCCGCTCGGTGAGCTTGCCCTCGCGCCCGACCATCCGGCGTACGCGCGCCAGCTCACCCGTGAGGTGCAGATTACGATCCGCAACCTCGTTGAAGACGGCCGCGATCTCCGCCATCACGCCGTCGCCCGACACGGTCAGACGGCGGCGGAAATTGCCGTCCCGCATCGACACCAGAGCCGCAAGCAGCCTGTTCAGAGCCGCCGTATCCACTTCAGTTGTCCCATTGCTCCGGGACCGTCCGCCTTTTGCGCGCGTGTTCTTGCCACGCGCCGCCACGCCAGACTCCACCGTGTCCCTCCCGCAGGGGTTGACCGTACTGCCCAGGCGGTCCAAGGACAGCCTGCCCAGTGTTTCACCATGGCCGAACCAGGCCATAACAGTTCGGCAGCTTCGCATAGCGTCCCCGCCCTCGGAGGGCGGAAACAGCGGCAACCGGCATCCGCTCGGACAGCGAAGGTAAGTAACCTGGCATCCGGCTGTCCAACCGCCCCGGTCCGCCCGGCGGGGCGGCGTGGCGCAAGTACCTACACCGGGCACCGGGAGGGGCAGGCCGAATCATGGCAGAGCCGGGCGTCGAGACGCGTACGAGGAGTTCTGTGATCACCGCGCGGGCGGCTGCCAGCTTCGACCCTGTCGGGCGGTCCGTCGCGACCGCCCGCGCCTTCGTCCGCGACACCCTCCAGGGGTGGGGGTACTCCGACGTCGTGGACGACGCGGTCGTCCTCACCAGCGAACTCGTCACCAACGCCGTCGTGCACGCAGGCACCGCCGCCGATGTGCTCTGTCTGCGTACGGACGAGGGTGTACGGGTCGAAGTCTCCGACCGCTACCCCGAGCGCGAGATCCCGATACAGGGCACCGGCCGGTCGCTCGGCAGCCTCGACCGCGAGAACGGGCGCGGACTGCTCCTGTGCGCAGCTCTCGCCTCACGCTGGGGCGTCGAGTACTCCCCCACCTTCAAACAGGTGTGGTTCCAACTCGACCTCCCCCAGCGCCCGGTGGGCACGCGCTCCGCCGGCCCGGTCCTGCCGACCCCTCTCCTCCCGGTCGCCGACGAACGCGTACGCGTCGCCGTCACCCAGATCGACCGCAGCGGTTCGATCGCCGTCTGGAACGAAGACGCGGAACACCTCTTCGGATACGCCGCCGAGCAGGTCATGGGTAAGCCCCTGACGGACTTGGCCGCCTGGCCGCAGACTCCCGGCATCGGCACCGGCATCGCCGAAGCGCTCCAACTCTCCCGCTGGGAGGGCAGTTACGGCATCCGCGGCACCGACGGCCGCGTCGTCCCCGTCTACGCATCGCACCTCCGCGTCCGCGACACCCATGGCGAGCCGTCCACCGTCTGCCTTCTCGTACGCGACGACGAACGCGCCGTCCTGCAGACCCCGCAGCGCGCCCCCGTGACCGACACGGGCGCCGACAGCCACGCCACCGACCCCTTCGAGGTCTTCATCGGCTCCCCCGCGCCCGAAGACCTCGACGGCCTTCTCCAGCGCACCGTGGAGCGCGCTCGCGACATGCTCGACGGCGACGCGGCCTTCCTGCTGCTGGCCACCGACGACGAGACGGAGCTGGAAGTACGGGCCACCACCGGCCTTCCGTCGGCCCGTCAGCGCTTCGCCCGCGTCCCGGTCGAGGCCGGCACCGGCCGCTACGGCTCCGCCCGGATGCCCGCCGTCCATGAGGACCTCACAGCCGTCCCGGGTGCCGTCCCGCTCCTCAACTCCACCGGCATGCGCTCGGTCGTCACCGTCCCGCTCAAGGTCGAGGGCCGCCTCACCGGCTCCCTCGGAGTCGCGGCCGAATCCTCGGGCCGCTACTCCAACGAGGAGGCCCTGCGCCTCCAGTTCGCCGCCGACCGCATCGCCCTGGCCGTCGAATCGGCCCGCCTGGGCGAACTGGAACGCCTGCGCCGCGGCTCACTCTCTTTCCTCGTCGAGGCCTCCGACCTGCTCGCCGGAACCCTCGACCGGGACCAAACCCTGGCGCTGATGGCCCAGATGACGGTCCCCACCCTCGCCACCTGGTGCGCCGTCTACACCATCGCCGACCAGGCATCCGAGCCGTATCTCAGCTACGTACTCCACGAGGACGAGGAGCGGATCGACGGCCTAAAGGCCCTCCTCTCCAAGATCGACCCGCCCGACCCGGTGCCCACCCCCGGCGCCCGCGTCTGGACCGCCCCCGCCAAAGCCGGCCAGGCGGCGGCACTACGCACCTCCAAGCGCGAACTCGGTCTCGGCTCCACACCGCCGGTCTCCTCAGGTATCGGCACCACCCTCGCCACGGCCGCCGCGGTCGGCGGCGAGACGGTCGTCCTGCCCCTCGTCGCCCGCAACCGCGTCATCGGCATGCTGACCCTCGGCAAGCCGTCCGACGACCACTTCCGCCAGGAAATCCTGGAACTCGCCGAGGACCTCTCCCGCCGAGCTGCCCTCGCCCTCGACAACGCCCGTCTGTACTCCGAGCGCATGGCCATCAGCCAGTCCCTCCAGCGCAGCCTGCTGCCGCCGGAACTCCCCCAGATCCCGGGCGTGGAGGTCGAGGTCATCTACCGCGCGGCCGGTGAAGGCAATGAAGTCGGCGGCGACTTCTACGACCTCTTCCCGATCCGCGACGGCGCGTACGGCTTCGCCATCGGCGACGTCTGCGGTACGGGCCCGGAAGCCGCGGCCGTCACCGGCCTGGCTCGCCATGCCCTGCGTCTGCTCGCTCGCGAGGGCTTCGGCGGCCCCGCCGTCCTGGAGCGCCTGAACGCCGCGATCCTCGACGAGGGCGCCCGCAGCCGCTTCCTGACGCTCCTTTATGGCGAACTGTGGCCACAGGAGGACGGCAGCGCGGTCCTCAAGGTCGTCTGCGCCGGCCACCCGCTCCCACTCCGCCTGCGCCAGGACGGCAGCGTGGAACCCGCGGCCGAACCGCAGCCACTCCTCGGCGTCATGGACGACCTGGAGCTGTACGAGCAGATGGTGACTCTCGACCCGGGCGACGTTCTGCTCTGCGTCACGGACGGCGTCACTGAACGCCGCGAGGGTACACGCATGCTGGGCGACGACGGACTCGTCGACGTTCTCACCACCTGCACGGGCCTCACGGCCGGCGCGGTCGCCTCCCGCGTCCTGCGCGCGGTCGAACGCTTCGCCGCCGAACCGGCCTCCGACGACATGGCGATCCTCGCGATGCGCGTCCCGGAGCCCCACCAGCCCTGAACACGAAGAAGGCCCCCGCCAGTTGGCGGGGGCCTTCTTCGCTGCTGAGCCCCAATACGGAATCGAACCGTAGACCTTCTCCTTACCATGGAGACGCTCTTGATGAGCTCACCGGCGTTGTCGGTCGCCGAC
>NZ_JBSFMS010000101.1:0-27856 GCF_053599675.1 Streptomyces sp. NPDC000880
GGCACCCTCGAGTTCGACTACGGCCGCAAAGAGGTGCGCAACTTCCTGGTCGCCAACGCGACGTACTGGTGCGAGGAGTTCCACATCGACGGGCTCTTCCATGACCGCACCCCGCTACCAGGTGAAACCGGGCTGGATGTCCATGCAGGTCTTGGTCTCGCCGTTCAGAGCGCGCGCCGACTCCGGCGTTTTGTCGTCCGCCGGCGCCGTCTTCGGATAGGCGTCGCCCTGCCGCCAGTCCGCGCCCACGATCAGCGTGATGCCGGTGACGTCCGTCGACTTCTGCACCGAAGTCAGCGGGATCCCAAGGGACTTGGCGACCGCCTGAGCGTCGCCCTCCAGCTCGGCGTTGGAGAACCGGATGACCGTCTTGTCCTGCGGGTTCTTCGTGGCGTCCGCCCGCGCGCTGCTGAAGCCCTTGTCGGACAGGATCCCGGCGACCGCCGTTGCCCGGCGGTTCTCGGCGAGCTGCCCGTCGGCGCTGGTGCCGTTCTGCACCATCACCGCGATCTCACCGGGCTTCGCGGCCGGGTCCTTGGACAGGGCCGGGGCGGCGGGCTCCTTATTCGCCGCCCCCTTGCCGTCCAGCGGAATGTCTTCCCGGACCATCCGGAACAGCTGCTCGGCATCGCCCGGCTTCGGCTCGACCTTGCCGCTGAACCCCGGCCGCTGGGTGTAGAAGTTCGGCATGGTGGTCATCGTGATCCGGCCGGTCGGCACGCTCTTGAGCTCCCCGCCCAGGTCGTAGAGCTGCTTGACGGTGTTGATGGTCTTGTCGACGGTGAGCGCTCCGATGGCAGCCTCGGCGAGGTTGCGCAGCTTGGTCGGGTCGGTGAGCTTGGTGTTCCCGCGCAGCTCCCGGACCATCGAGTTCATGTACATGTGCTGAGCGTGCGTACGGGCGAGGTCGGTGCCGTCCTCGAAGCCGTACCGCGTACGAAGCCACTGCAGGGCCTGCTCGCCCTTGACCGGGTGGGTGCCTGCCTCCAGCTTCAGCCCGGAGCCCTGGCCCTTACCGTTGCGCGAGTAGACGTTCTGCTTGACGCAGACCGGGACACCGCCGATGGCGTCGGCCATGGAGACCACACCCGCGAAGTCGATCATCATGAAGTGGTCGATGGTGATGCCGGTGAGTTTGTGCCACGTCGCCACCGTGCAGCCGGGGCCGCCGCGGCCGAGCGACTCATTGGTCAGCTTCCAGCCGGTCGCGGGGTAGGTCTTGTCGGTGTCCGGGTCCGTGCACTTGGGGATCTTGAGCACGGTGTCACGCGGCATGCTGATCACCGAGATATTGCTGCGGTCGGCCGAGAGGTGCACCAGCATCTGCACATCCGCGAGCGGCTGTCCGCCGAAGGTGTCCTTGGCGCCGCCGAGCTTCTGGTTCTCCTTGGAGTCCCGCGCGTCCGAGCCGATGAGCAGGATGTTCAGCGGGGTCTGCCCGGCGGAGTTGGCCTGGTGCGTGGGCATCTTGTCGCCGAGCGTGAGGTCGTCCTTCTTGAGCCTGCTGTTGAGATGCTCGTAATAGAGGTAACCGGCGCCGGCCGTGCCAAGTATCAGCAGCGACAGCACGGAGGCGACCCAGCGAAGTATGCGGCGTTTGCCGCGTTTTCCGCGCCGCGGTCCGCCGCGTCGGCGTCCGGCCTGGTGGCCGTCGCCGCCCCGTGCGGGCCCGCCGTCCGGCCCATCAGGACCGGCCTGTCTGCCGGTCCTCCCGCGGCCTTTGGCGGCTTGGTCGTCTCCTTCGCCGTACAGGCTGTCGTCCCAGCCCAGTTCGCGGGCGTGCGGGACGCGACCCCGCGTCCCCTGCCCCCGCACGCTGTTCTGTCCCACCCCGGGTCCCCCCTGTCGTTCAGGCGTTCCTGATGACCCGGTGTTCCGGCGTCACTTGGCACACACCTGTTTGTCCGCTTCGACCTTCTGTACACCCTCCGGCACCTTCGCCGGACCGGTGATGGGCACACCCGCGCCCTTGAAATCCGCGCCGAGGGTCAGCTGCATCGCCTCAAGACCCACGGCGTCCTTGGTGCCCGGCTTCAGTGCCGTCGCGGGCAGACCCATGAGGTCCGCGAGCTTGCGGGCCTGATCGGCCTGGTTCGGCGCGTACGTCAGCGTCGTCTTGGGCAGCTTGCTCGGGGCATTGCCCTCGTTGCTCGACTTCAGTACGCCCTGCTCGTTCTGCAGCCAGGTCAGGGTCGTCAGCGCCGCCCCCTGCGTATCGCTGCCGTTGAAGACCGCGACCCGCACCTCGGACGCGGCCGCCCTGGACCCAGTGAGCAGGCTCTGCTGCTGGTTCTTGGCGTCCTGTTCCTTCTGCTTCACCTCGGTGAGCGAGGTGTCGTTCTCAATCATCGAGAACAGCGGCTTGGCCTTGGCCTCGTTGAGCAGCACGGTGGCGCCGTCGGTGTTGTCCACCACCGGCACGGTCGCGAAGGTGATGTTCTTCGGGTCCACCTTCGACAGCTCCAGACCGAGATCGCGGAGCCTGGAGATCTGGCCTATTCCGTCGTCGACGGTGAGTGCCTTGGTGGCGGCGTCCGCCAGGTCCCACATCTTGGAGGGGCTGGAGAGGGTGTCGCTGGACTTCATCTTGCGGATCAGCGAGCTCAGGAACTGCTGCTGGATCTCGATCCGGCTCAGGTCGCCGCCGAAGCCCACCGAGTGACGCGTGCGCACGAACGCCAGCGCCTGCTCGCCCTCGATGACGTGTTTGCCCGCCGTGAGGTTGAGCTTGGAGTCCTTGTCGTTGATGTCCTTGGCGAGGCAGACCTCGACGCCGCCGACGGCGGTCGTCATCGTCTTGACCGCGTTGAAGTCGGCCATCATGAAGTGGTCGACGGTGACGCCGGTGAGCTCCTTGACCGTGCGCATGGTGCAGCCGGGGTCGCGGCCCGCCTGGCCGAGGCTCTCGTTGAACCGGGTCTCGCGCGTGCCGGGGATGTTCTTCGTGCCCTGAGAAGTCTTGGTCGGGCACGCGGGGATGTCGGTGATCAGGTCGCGCGGGATGGACAGCGCGGTCGCGTTCGACCGGTCCTTGGAGACATGGAAGAGGATCGTGGTGTCGGCGTGCCCGACGCTGTTCTTGTCGCCGTAGGAGTCATTGCCCTCGCCGGACCGCTTGTCGGTGCCGATGACGAGGATGTTGACGGCCCGGTCCTTGCTGAAGCCGCCGCTGCCCGCACCCGCGACATCGACCGTGTTCAGGTTCGAGTCGAAGTGCTGGTAGACGAGATATGTGCACACGGCGGCGGCGACCACGACGAAGGCCGTCGTGCCGCCCGTCCACAGAAGCGCCTTCTTCTTGCGGGACTTGGGCTGCTTGCGCTTGCGCCGGCCCGCCGTGGGGGGAGTTGTACCGCCGGATGCATTGCCCGCACGGCGCGAGCGCTGACCCGGCACCTCCCGGTCAGGAGACGCGGTTTTGCGGTCCTGCGGACTTCTGGGCGCCGGAGTTCTGGGCGCCGGAGTTCTGGGAGCGGCGCTTGTCGACGCGGACGACTGCTGTGCGGATTGGTCCAGTCGCAATTCGTAATTACCGGTACGCGGGTTGAGCACCCACTGGTCGGCGGGGTCGATCTCGTCCGCCTGTCCACGGCTTTGCGCATCCACGGTTGCTTGAGTCCTCCGTCGGTGCCACGCGAGGCGCCTCCCCCGAAGGGCGCTCGGTCTTTCGATCCAGCAGTGCGCGACCCAAGGTCGGAAGCACCGGATCGCGTCACACTATCCGTCCAGATCAACGTTGGGCGACGTCAGTGACAAATTCCACGCCCCTTACAAGCGGCATTCCGCCCAATCGTCATGGACTGCTGACTTCGGCTTGGCAATGGCTTTACTCACATGTGCCCTCGGCGGCGGTCGTACCGGAGAAAACCGGCGACGGGCTCGCGGGCCCGCTGCCGTCCGGCTTCTCATTGGTCGGGGATTCCGCCTGCGAGGGCTTTTTCTTGTTGCCCTTGTCCGGGACGACGGTGACAGGCGTGTCCTCGCGCAGTCGCTTGAAGAGCTGAGCCGCGTCGGGCTCGACGAGTTCGTCGCGGTTCGGGTCGGCGCTGTACGGCTGCCGCGGAACGGTGAGGAACTGCACCTTTTCGGTGGGAATGCTGCGAATTGAGCGGGTCAGGTCGTACAGATCCTTCAGCGTGTTCAGACCCGGGTCGGTGGTCAGTGACTTGGTCGCCGCGTCCAGCACCGGGAAGAGCCGGGTCGGATTGAGCAGTACGCCATTGCTCTGCACCTTCTTGACCAGCGCGCCGAGGAACTGCTGCTGGCGTTCCATACGTTCGGTGTCACTGCCGTTGCCGATGGACTTGCGGGCCCGTACGAAACCGAGGGCCTGCTCCCCCCGCAGCGTCTGCTTGCCCTTGGGCAGCTTGAGGTGTGCGTCGGCGTCGTCGATCGGCTCCTTGAGGCAGATCTCGACCCCGTGCACGGCGTCGACCATGTCCTTGAAGCCGCTGAAGTCCACCACCATGTGGTGGTCGACGCGGATGCCGGTGAACCGCTCGACAGTACGGATCGTGCAGGCCGCGCCGCCGAACTCGAACGCCCAGTTGAACTGCCCGAACTGCGCCTTTGTGCGGGTGTGGTTGGGCTTGCGGCAATTTGGGATATTGACCATCAGGTCACGCGGGATGGACATTGCGGTCGCGCTCTTCCGGTCCCCGGAGATGTGCAGCAGGATCGTGGTGTCGGAGCGCTGGCTGCCGCCGTCGTCGCGGCCGTACTTGCTGTTGCCCTCGCCGGAGCGGGTGTCGGAGCCGAGGAGCAGGATGTTCTGCGCGTCGCTCGAGAGGGGCTTGGGCCGCTCCTTCTCGTACGTCTCGAGCTCGGCGGCCGCGGTGATGTCGGTGGTGATGTTGGCGTCGAGCTTGCGGTAGAACCACCAGCCGACGGTGGCGGCGGCGAGGACGACGACAGACGTACCGAGGGCGATCCAACGCAGCCAGTGACGCTTGCGTTTGGAGGGTTCGGCGTCCGTGCCGGTCCCGTCCGCTGCGGCTGCGCCGGCCGGGGGCTCGCCGGTACCTGCGTCCGTACGTGCCACGTTGGCGTCACCGTTGCGCCGGTCGCCTTCCGGCACCTCGCCCTTCGGTGCGGCGTCGGCGTCGTCCGGGTCGGTGTCCGGGTCGGCCGCGCCTGCCGAGTCGGTGTCCGCGCCTGCCGAGTCGGTGTCCGCCGCGTCCGCCTTTGCCGGACCCTCGCCGGTACCAGCCTCGGCCGTACTGCCAGGCCCGCGCGTTCCGGCCGGCGGCTCGTCATCGGCCGGGCCGTCCGGCGCGGCGGGCGTGCCAGCACTGTCCGTCACGTCTGCGTCCATCCTTCATGGCGTCGGCGGCGCGCTGGGTCGCCGATCGCAGGGCTGGACGGCTGAACCTCGCGCTTGGTTGTGCGTTGAAGCACGCGTATCGCCGATCATCCACCGGAGTTGACGCTCAGGCCCGGGGGCTCGGCCCGCGTGTGCGCCACACGAGTGGACCTAGAGGGTTGTCACACCGCGGTGTTCGTGACGTGCTCGCTCTCGATCCGCTTCTCGAGGCCCTCCTGGGACAGCTCGCCGAGGTTACGGCAGAGCACCACCGAACCACCGGCCACAAGCGGCGCGAACAGCCCGGCCGACAGCCCCTCCCACGAGTCGTACCCGAGCCCCGTCAGCAGCCGCGAGCCGGACGCAAGGCCTATGCCGGCCGCGTCCGCGCGGGCCCGCTCCACCAGCTCGGCGCTCGTCAGTTCCCTGCCGCCCACGGTGAGCGCGGGCGCGGACGGATCCACCGGTGCGTACGGCGCGAAACGGTCGCCCTGACCCGGCACCTCCACCGCGTAGTCGACGAAGCCTGCCGGCGGCTGCGGGAACCGCCCGCCCAGCGGCCGCAGCGCGAGCGCCACCCGCTCCCCGGAACAGGCGCGCGCCTCCTGCAGCGTGTCCGGACCGCTGACCACAAGATCCGCGTCCGCCGGGTCGCCGCCCACCTCGACGCTCACGCCGACCGAGGAGCAGGCGAGCAGCCAGACCGCGCTCTGCCAGTGCGCGGGAAGCAGCAGCGCGAGCCGGTCGCCGGGCTCGGCGGCCAGGTCGCCCTGGAGCAGATTCGCCGTCTTTGCCACCCAATTGGCGAAGGTAGCCACGGACAATTCGACCCGCTCACCGGTGGCGTCGTCGTAGAAAGTGACCAAGGGGCGCGCCGGGTCCGCGGCGAGCGCGGATCGCAGCAGGTCGGCAGGGGTACGGTCGCTGGCGTTCACCCGCGCAAGGGTACGCGGCCGCGGCCGGCGGGAAGCCGCCGTACCGGTGACGGGGTCCTCCGATTGGACCGATGTGCCGTCAGTTTCCCGGACAGCGGAGTCGGCGACCCCGGCCCAGGATCGTAATCATGCGTGGATATCTTGCTTCTTCCATCGGCGTCGCGTGCACAGCCGCGCTGATACTTCCGCTCTCACTCCTCTCCGGCGCGGCCGCCGCGCCCCCCCAGGTGCCGGATCTGCCCGGCTCCACCCAGTCGCTGCCGCTGGCACCGATATCCGGGGAGGGGACGTCGGACCGGTCCCTCGGCCCAGCGACGGAACAGGGGGTGACCGAACGTGACGTCAAACCCTTCTCCCTCGTCGGCGTCGTGTGGGACGACGTGAACGCCGAACTGCAGGGCACGGTCCAGGTCCGAACCCGGGCTGTCGGCACCGGCGAGTGGTCCGGCTGGCAGGACGTAGAGACCCACAACCACGAGCACGGCGCGGACCCGGACAGCGCGGAGGGGCGGTCGGGGAAGGTACGCGGCTCCACGGCCCCGCTGTGGGTCGGCAATTCGGACGGCGTGGAGGTACGCGTACGCCCTGAGGGGGCCGAACCGGCGCCGCTGCCCAAGGGCCTGCGCCTCGAACTCGTGGACCCGGGTGAGGGAGCCGCGCTCGAGGAACCCGCGCCCGGGGAACCCGCGCCCGGGGAACCCGCGCCCGGGGAACCCGCGCCCGGGGAACCCGCGTCAGGGAAAGCCGCGCCCGAGGGACCCGCGCCCGGGGAACCCGCGCCCGCACCCCCGGACGAGAACGTGCTCCCGGCGCTGTCACGAGCCGAGACAGAAGCTGATGCGGATCTGTCGGCCGCCGAAGGTGCGAAGCCGTACATCGGACCGCGCCCGCGCATCATCACGCGCAAGGGATGGGGCGCCGACGAGTCGCTGCGCGAGAAGACCTTCGTCTACACGACGTCCGTGAAAGCCGCTTTCGTACACCACAGTGCCACCGGAAACAACTACACCTGCGCGCAAGCCCCCTCCGTCCTGCGAAGTATCTACCGCTACCACGTCGTGAGCAGTGGCTGGCGCGACTTCGGCTACAACTTCGCCGTCGACAAATGCGGAAACATCTACGAAGGGCGCGCCGGAGGCGTGGCCAAGGCGGTTCTCGGCGCGCACACCCTGGGTTTTAACACCAATAGCGTGGGAATTGCCGTGCTCGGCACGTACAGTTCCTCCACCCCACCGGCCGCCGCGGTGACCGCCGTTGCCCAGCTGACCGCCTGGAAGCTCGGGCTGTACGGCGGCGATCCGCGAGGCAAGGTGGTGCTGACGTCGGCAGGGAGCGGCAAGTACGCCAAGGGGGTGGAGGTCAACTTCAACGTCATTTCCGGGCACCGGGACGGATTCTTCACGGACTGTCCGGGGGGCCGCCTCTACGGCAGGCTGGGCACCGCCCGGAGTGCCTCGGCCACCTACCAGGGACGTGCCTGACAGGGAACGCACCAACCAACTGCATAAACTGGCCGGTCTCGAACGAGTGACCACAACGAGTGACCATGCCGGCCCCAGCAGGAAGCAGAGACGACAAGGTGACAGAAGCGATCCTCCTGGTCGGCGGCAAGGGAACTCGGCTGCGCCCGCTCACCGTCAACACGCCCAAGCCGATGGTTCCCGCGGCGGGCGTTCCGTTCCTCACGCATCAACTGGCACGGGCCAGGGCGGCGGGCGTCGAGCACATCGTGCTGGCGACGTCGTATCTGGCGGAGGTCTTCGAGCCGTACTTCGGGGACGGCTCCGCGCTCGGCCTCCACCTCGAGTACGTCACCGAGGAGGAGCCGCTCGGCACGGGCGGCGCGATCCGCAATGTCGCCTCCCGGCTGCGTTCGGGCCCCGAGGACCCTGTGCTGATCTTCAACGGCGACATCCTGACGGGGCTGGACATCGAGGCGCTGGTCACCACGCACCGGTCGTCGGGCGCGGACGTTTCCCTTCACCTCACCAAGGTCGAGGACCCTCGGGCGTTCGGGCTGGTCCCGACGGACGAGAACGGCCGGGTCAGGGCCTTCCTCGAAAAGCCGCAGACCCCCGAGGAGATCGTCACCGACCAGATCAACGCGGGCGCGTACGTCTTCCGCCGCTCGGTCATCGACACGATCCCGACGGGCCGCCCGGTCTCGGTGGAGCGCGAGACGTTCCCGGACCTGCTGTCATCGGGAGCCCATCTCCAGGGCATGGTCGACTCCACGTACTGGCTGGACCTCGGCACCCCGCAGGCGTTCGTCCGCGGGTCGGTCGACCTGGTGATGGGCCGCGCCCCGTCCCCGGCGGTCCCGGGCCGCTGCGGCGACCGCCTGGTCCTGCCCTCGGCGTCGGTTGCCCCTGACGCCAAACTCACCGGGGGCACGGTCATCGGCGCGAACGCGGTGATCGCCGAGGGCGCCCGCATCGACGGCAGCGCGGTCTTGGAGGGCGCGATCGTGGAGGAGGGCGCGGTGATCTCCTCGTCCCTCATCGGAGCGGGCGCCCGAATCGGCGCGCGCACGGTGCTCTCGGGCGTGGTGGTCGGCGACGGCGCGGTGGTGGGGGCGGACAACGAACTGCGCGAGGGCGCGAGGGTGTGGTGCGAAGCGGTGCTGCCGCGAGCGTCGGTGCGCTTCTCGTCGGACCAGTAGCGGGGTTTCCGCCCCGTTTTGAGCCCGTCCGGCGTGTGAGGACAGGCCCGAAGGGCCTACCCGGGCCTGGAGGGCCTGCCCCCAGTTCGGGGTGGGGGTACCTCCCACGGCCGCCACGCCGTAGGGGCGGGGCGGGGGCAAGTCCCCGCGGGCGACGCGGGGCCGTACTCTCAACACCGTGGCCGGACGCTTCGCACCGAACCAACCCACCCGCACCACCGTGCGAGGCGGTCACACCGCCGTGCCCGCCCCCACCGGCGTCCCCAGGCAGGCGTCCGGGTCCCGCACCCGCCGCTGGACCCCGCCCGGCCCCCTCGACCTCGGCCTCGTCCTCGGCCCCCTCCGCCGCGGCCCTGCCGACCCCGCCTTCCGTACCACCCCCGACGGCTCCGTCTGGCGCGCCACCCGTACGCCCGACGGCCCCGGCACCCTCCGGGTCGCCCTCCGGCCAGGAGCCGCGCAGGCCGAGGCCGAAGCGTGGGGTCCGGGCGCACAGTGGCTGCTCGACCGGCTGCCGGAGCTGCTCGGGGCGCAGGACGAGCCGGACCTCTTCGAGCCCCACCACCGCCTCGTCGCCGCGTCCCAGCGTCACTGCCCCGGCCTGCGCCTCACCCGCACCGGACTGGTCCTCGAGTCGCTGATCCCCTCGATCCTGGAGCAGAAGGTCACCGCGGACGAGGCGTACCGCGCCTGGCGGCTGCTTGTACGGAAATACGGCGAGCCCGCCCCCGGACCGGCCGATGGCGCGCACCGTATGCATGTCATGCCGGACCCGTCCACCTGGCGGATGATCCCGTCCTGGGAGTGGCACCGCGCCGGCGTCGACAACAAGCGGGCCTCCACCATCCTGCGCGCGGTCCGCGTCGCCCGCCGTCTGGAGGAGGCCGCGGCGATGGAGCCCCAACAGGCCCAGGAACGCCTGGAGTTGGTACCCGGCATCGGCCCGTGGACCTCCGCCGAGACGGTCCAGCGCAGCAACGGCGCCCCCGACGCGGTCACCGTCGGCGACCTGCATCTGCCCCGCATCGTCGGCTACGCACTCGCGGGCGACCGCGACGCCGACGACGCGGCGATGCTCGAACTCCTCGCCCCCTACACGGGCCAGCGCCACCGAGCCGCCCGCCTCATCCTCCTCGGCGGCCGCACCCCGCCCCGGCGCAAGCCGAAGATGCCACGCGTCGACATCGGGGCCCTGTAGAACGCCGAGGGCCCGTAGCGCTCAGGAGGAACTCACCGCACCTCGATGAAGTCCCCGGCCTCCCGCGCCGGCCGCTCCTTCGCCGGTGCGGCCGCATGACCCACCGCCACCGCGCCCATCGGGTCCCACCCGGCCGGCAGGCCCAGCACGTCCCGTACGACCTCGCGGCAGAACATCGTCGAGGACACCCACGCCGAGCCGAGTCGCTCGCCCGCCAGTGCCACCAGGAAGTTCTGGACGCCCGCGCCCGTTGCCACCACGAACATCTCGCGCTCGGCGGTGTCCCGGCGCGGATCCCCGTAGCGGTGTGAGCCGTCCATCACCAGGCAGGGGACAACCAGGTACGGCGCCTTGCGCAGGACATCGCCCCGCTTCACCCGCTTCGCGATGGACTCCTCCGACTTGCCGTCGCGTCGCAGGTCCGCGATCCACGCGTCCCGCATCGCGTCCAGCAACTCGGTGCGGGACGACGCGGATTCGAGAAGTACGAACCGCCACGGCGTGGTGTGATGCGGCGCCGGAGCCGTCACCGCGGCCGCGACCGCCCGCCGCACCGCCCCGCCGTCCACCGGCTCGTCGGTGAACTCCCGCACCGTACGGCGCTGGGTCACCGCCTCCCGTACCGCCTCCGAGGTCCCCAGCCGGAACATGTCGTCGGCCGCGACCCGCACCATCGCCCGGGCGTCTTCCGCGTCATCGGCCACCACATGGGACAGACCGCGCACCACCGCGACCGGCAGCCCCTCCGCCTTGCCCTTCACCAGGTCACCGGCGGCGGCCAGTTCGTCCGCGGTGGCGACGACAGTAGCGCTCAGCGGATTGCCGTATCCGTCGACCCCGCCCCGCAGATCGTCCAGGACCCGCACTCCCGCCGCGCCGATCGCGACATCCGTCAGACCGTTGCGCCAGGGCCGCCCGAAGGTGTCCGTGACGAGCACGCCGACGTCGACGCCCAGCGCCGCCCGCAGCGCCTCGCGGATCGCCCGAGCCGAGGCATCAGGATCGGCAGGCAGCAACAGCACAGTCCCGGCAGGGGTGTTGGAGGCGTCGACGCCGGCCGCGGCCATCACCAGGCCCTGCCGGTTCTCGACGATACGAAGGGGGCCGCGCCGCGCCACCACGCGTACCGTCTCCGCGTCGATCGCCGACTCACGGTCGGCCGCCTCGACGACCCGCCCCTCCGCCTTGCTCACGATTTTCGAGGTGACGAGCAGGACATCGCCGTCGGCCAGCCCCGGCTCGGAGGCCGCGATCAGCTTCCCGAGGTCGTCGCCGGGCCGCACCTCGCCGATGCCGGGCAGCGCCCACACCCGGTACGCGGGCGGGTTCCCGCCTGCTGAGCCGGGCGCGCTCGCGTCCGTACCTCCCGCACCGGGCGCGCTCATGCCCGTACCTCCTCGGCCAGCGCCAGCGCCTGCCGCGCCATCTCCGCCGCCGCGTCCACGTCCGTCATCAGCAGCGGTACGGCCCGGCAGCGGATCCCCGCCCCCTCGACCTCCGCCACCACGCCCGCGTCCACCGTGTCGACCAGCCAGCCGTCCAGCAGCCCGGAGCCGTAGTGCTGAGCGACGGCCGCGGCCGTCGCCTCCACGCCCACCGCCGCCAGCACCTTGTCGGCCATCCCGCGCACCGGCGCGTTCCCGACGATGGGGGACAGGCCCACAACCGGGACGCCCGCCTCGGCGATGGCCTCGCGGATCCCCGGCACCGCCAGGATCGTGCCGACGCTCACGACCGGGTTGGACGGCGGGAAGACGATCACATCCGCGGAGGCGATCGCCTCCAGCACTCCCGGCGCGGGCTTCGCCTGGTCCGCGCCGACCGGCACGACGGCCTCCGCGGCCACGGACGCCCGCAGCTTCACCCAGTACTCCTGGAAGTGGATGACCTTCCGCTCGCCCTCGACCTCGACGGCGACATGCGTCTCGACGCGGTCGTCGGACATCGGCAGCAGCCGCACGCCCGGGTTCCAGCGCGCGCAGAGCGCCTCGGTGACGGCGCTGAGCGGATAGCCCGCGGCGAGCATCTGGGTACGGACGATGTGCGTCGCGAAGTCGCGGTCGCCGAGGCCGAACCACTCGGGCCCCACGCCGTAGGCCGCGAGCTCTTCCTTGACCCGGAAGCTCTCGTCCGTACGCCCCCAGCCCTGCTCCTCATTGATGCCACCGCCGAGGGTGTACATCACGGTGTCGAGGTCGGGACAGACCTTCAGCCCGAACAGATGGATGTCGTCACCGGTGTTGCCGATCACCGTGACGTCCGCTTCGGGTGCAGCCTGCTTGAGACCGCGGAGGAAACGGGCGCCGCCGATGCCGCCGGCCAGAACCACAATGCGCATGGACAGCAGTTTGTCAGGCGGGCACTACGTCGTGTTCGGCCGGGGAGCGCCCCTGGCATTCTGCATGGGGGACCCCAGCGCTGTGCATCGGCATCTCGGTCAGACCCGGGTAGTAAATGTGCAGACTGACGGCCGGCTCGAGCGAATCATTGACGACTTCGTGCACATAGCCGGGCGCGAACACGCGCTGCGCGCCCGAGGTGAGAGACCGGGAGACCTGCTCGCTGCTGCGCTCGGTGAGCTCGCCGTCGAGGACGGTCAGTACGCCTGACGACAGTCCGTGGTCGTGCAGCCCGCTGCCCTGCCCGGGGACCCAGGACAGCAGCCACACCTCGTAGCCGGGTCCGGTGCGCAGCCGGTGGTACCAGCGGGAGGTGGTGTCGTACCGGACGAGGTGGGCCCACTGCGCGCGGTCGGCGGCGATGGAGCGGGCCAGCCCGACGAAGTCGGCGACGGTGGCCGGGTGCTCGCGCGCGGGCTGGAGCAGGTGCTGTACGGCGAGGATGTCGCCGGCGATCTGGAGGTCGCTGTCGCTGTTCATGGATGCGGTGGTTCCTCGGCAGAGAACGTGCGAGTGCTGGGGAATCCCCCCGGACGAAGTCTGGGGGAGGGTGTCGCAGGACATGTGGTGCAAGCGGTGCATGCGGGCTGAGCTACATGCTGTGAGTGGCTGGAGCGCTACGGCGCATCAACAGCTGGAACAGCAACAGCGCGCCTGGACAGCGCTGCGGAACCCACGGAGCGGGGTCGCGAGGCGCGCTGAGGTCACTGGCATGCAATCAAAGGTGACGGTTGGGCCCCTTACTGTCAACTCAATGACCGATTTGGCGGCAATGTTTCACCTCATCCGGTTACTGGGTGCGGAGAAAGGTTTGTGCGGCCGTGTCCGCGGAGACATGGCGCAGCAACCGCGCTCGCAAACGCCGCTGCGGCCCCGTGATCGGACTGTGATCCGGATCGCTTAAACGGCTCGATCGCAACAAGATCGAACCCTGCGGCGTCTTCTCCTGATGAGAGGAGGGTGCGGAGCAGGCCTCTGGCATGTGTCAGGTTTTTGGTGATTTGAACACTTTCCGCATAGCTTTGGTTCCGCAGAGTGAATACCGGGCCCGATAGCAGATCTCAGCTTGACTGGCCCGGAGCCGCACACTTGTAATTTCACTCGTGTCGTTCGGCCGAAAAGCGACAACGGCAACATCACGGGGACGCAAAGACAGATCGAGGGGCGCACATGACCGAGCTGTTCGAACAACTGCTGGTCGAGGACGCGGACGAGGAACTCGGCTGGCAGGAGCGCGCGTTGTGCGCCCAGACCGATCCCGAGTCCTTCTTCCCCGAGAAGGGCGGTTCCACCCGCGAGGCCAAGAAGGTCTGCCTCGCCTGCGAAGTCCGCTCCGAATGCCTTGAGTACGCCCTCGCCAACGACGAGCGATTCGGGATCTGGGGCGGCCTGTCCGAACGCGAACGCCGTCGGCTGAAGAAGGCCGCCGTCTGAAATTCGCACCGATATCCGAAGCCCGATTCAAATCCCGATCCGGGGCCCGATCCGGGGCCCGATCCGAAGCCCGTCCGACAACCGAAGCCCGGCCACAGGCCCCACCCGGGGTCCGACAGAACGCCACAAGCAGGTACGTAACCCCCGGTCCGCCGATTGCATCCTGACCGCAGTCGGCGGACCGTTCGTGTACCAGCCGTTAGTGTGGGGCCCCGTCCGAGACGCTCCAACGCCCCTACGGGGCGACCCCCCGGCCGGAGGGCCCGTACCTCAATGTCCGCCACCACAGCCGCGTTCGCCCCTGCACACCCGCCCGAGTTTCCTCGGCACGTCGTCACCGCCGTGCTCGTCTCCCACGACGGCGCACGCTGGCTCCCCGACGCCCTGGCCGGACTCATCGGCCAGGAACGCCCCGTACAGAACGTCGTCGCAGCCGACACCGGCAGCGCCGACGACTCCGCGCGGCTGGTCACTGAAGCACTGGGCGCCGAGCGCGTACTGCACCTCGCCCGGCGCACCGGCTTCGGCACCGCCGTCGAGGAAGCGAACCGCACCGCGGGCGTGCTCACCCCCGACGACCTGCCCTACCTGAAGCGGCCCAGCGGCTGGGACCCCGTCAGCAGGAGCTGGCGCGACGACGCGTACGACATGCCCGAACTGCCCCACGGCGAACCCGTCCAGTGGCTGTGGCTGCTCCACGACGACTGCGCACCCGAACCCGACGCTCTCGCCGAACTGCTGCGCGTCGCCGACTCCGACGAATACGCCGCCATCGTCGGCCCCAAACTCCGCGGCTGGTACGACCGCAGGCAACTCCTCGAAACAGGCGTCTCCATCGCCAACAGCGGACGCCGCTGGACCGGACTCGACCGCCGCGAACAGGACCAGGGACAGCACGACCAGATCCGCTCCGTCCTGTCCGTCTCCTCCGCCGGCATGCTCATCCGCCGCGACGTCTTCGAACAGCTCGGCGGCTTCGACCGGCGACTGCCCCTGATGCGCGACGACGTCGACCTGTGCTGGCGCGCCCACGCCGCCGGCCACCGCGTCCTCATCGCCCCCGACGCCGTCATGCGGCACGCCGAAGCCGCCGCCCGGGAACGCCGCACCGTCGACTGCGCCGGCCGCTCCGTCGCCAGCCCCCACCGCGTCGACAAGGCCGGCGCCGTCTACACCCTGCTCACCAACTCTCGCGGCATCGCCTTCCCCTACGTACTGCTGCGCATCGTCTTCGGCACCCTGCTGCGCACCCTCGCCTACCTCGTCGGCAAAGTCCCCGGCCAGGCCGTCGACGAAGTCATGGGCCTCTTCGGCACCCTGCTGCGGCCAGAACGGATCATCGCCGGACGCCGCAGGCGTGCCAAGCAGGGCGGCGCCGTCGAAGCGGGCGAACTGCGCCCGCTCTTCCCGCCGCCCGGCGCGACCATCCGCGCCACCGTCGAACAGGTCGCGGGCCACATCGGCGGCGGCTCCGACGCGGACTCAGGCGGCTCACGCCACGGCGCCGTCGAATCAGGACCCGGCGGAGACGACGCCGACTTCCTCGAGATCGAACAGTTCGCACGCCTGAAGAAAATCGCCCGCAAGCCGGGGCCGGTGCTCTTCGCCGTACTGCTTCTCGTCTCGCTCGTCGCCTGCCGCGGACTCTTCGGCGGCGGAGCGCTGGCCGGCGGCGCACTCCTGCCCGCCCCTACCGACGTCTCCGACCTGTGGTCCCGCTACGCCGACTACTGGCATCCCCTCGGCACCGGCGGCACCCAGACCGCGCCGCCCTACCTCGCCGCGCTCGCGGCCCTGTCCGCCCTGTTCCTCGGCTCCACCGGCTTCGCGCTCACCGTGCTGCTCGTCTGCTCGGTTCCGCTCGCCGGACTCACCGCGTACTTCGCCTCCCGCCCCATCGTCGAATCCCGGCTGCTGCGCGCCTGGGCGAGCATTGCGTACGCCTTCCTGCCCGCCGCGACCGGCGCACTCGCCACCGGACGGCTCGGCACCGCCGTCCTCACGATCCTGCTGCCGCTCATCGCCCGGGCAGGCGTCGCGGCGTACGGACTTGGCAGCGGTGCCGGCGGCGGGCGCGGCAGTTGGCGCGCCACCTGGGCGTACGCGCTCCTACTCACCCTCGCCATGGCGTTCACGCCCATCGTGTGGCTGATCGCGCTCGTCCTCGGCATCGCCGTCCTCGTACTGCGACGCGACGACATCACGGCGTACGGGCTGCGTCTCCTCGCCGCCCTCGGCGCCCCGCTGCTCGTCCTCGCACCCTGGTCGCTGACCCTGCTGACCGGCCCGTCCGCCTTCTTCCGTGAAGCCGGACTCGAATTCGGCACCGGATCGGCGAGCGCACTCGACCTCCTCGGCATGAGCCCCGGCGGCCCCAAGGCCGCGGGCGGAATCCTCCTCATCGGCATCGTCCTGGCCGCACTCGCCGCCCTGCTGCGCGGCGAACGGCAGTTCGCGATCCGCGCCTCCTGGGCCGTGGCACTGGTCGGACTGGTCTTCGCGGTGATCGCCAACGGCTCCGGCTGGGCGGGACCGGCCACCCTCGTCTACAGCATCGCCCTGCTCGCCGCAGCCGTACTCGGCGCGGAAGGCGGCCGTGCTCGCGTCGCCGCCCAGGATTTCGGCTGGCGCCAGCCCGTCGCCGGCCTGATCGCCCTCGCGGCCGGCCTCGCACCCCTGCTCGCCGCGGGCAACTGGATGCTCAGCGGCGCCGCAGGCCCGCTGGAGCGGCGCGACCCCGTCCAGGTGCCCGCTTTCGTCGCCGAGGAGAGCGACACCCGCGACCAGCCGCGCACTCTCGTCCTTGGCGGCGCTTCGGCCGCCAAGGTCTCCTACACCCTTGTGCGCGGCTCCGGCGGCCGACTCGGCGACGCCGAACTCGCCGAGGCGGGCGGCAGCGACCCCCGCCTCGACAAGATCGTCGCGAATCTCGTGGCAGGCTCCGGCGCCGACCAGACCAGCCAGCTCAGCGGATTCGCCATCCGCTACGTGCTCGTACGCGACGGAGCGCCCCGCCAGACCAGCCGCGTCCTCGACGCCACACCCGGACTGAGCAGGCTCAGCCAGCTCGACGGCAGCGCACTGTGGCGCGTCGACCGCCAGGTCGCCCGGGCCACCATCGTCAGCGACAAGGGCGACCCGCTGCCCGTCGCCTCCGACGCCGTCGAGGCCCACGCCAAGATCCCGGCGGGCCAGTCGGGACGGGTGCTGCGCATCGCGGACCGCGCGGACGACGGCTGGCAGGCCACGCTCGACGGCCGCGTGCTGAAGAAGACCACCGTCGACGGCTGGGCCCAGGGCTTCGAACTCCCCGCCGAGGGCGGCCGACTGGACCTGACGTACGACGGTCCCGCCACCCACACCGGCTGGATCTGGGCCCAGGTCGTGCTCGCGCTGGTGCTGCTGGTCCTCGCACTGCCGGGCAGGCGGCGGGAGATCGACGACGACCTGCCGGACGAGGAGATCGCGGTTCCCGCTCAGGCGGTGGAGGGCGAAGGGCGCAGGGCACGCAGGCTGCGCGCGCAGGCCGAAGCGGAGATGGAAGCGGAGGCCGCGTCGTCGTCGCTTGCGTCCTCGTCGCCTTCGCCGTCGTCGCCCGAGGCTGCTGCGGCCCAACCCGATCCGTACGCTCAACTGACCGCCGAACAGGATGCCTTCGCGCAGCAACAACAGCAACAGCAGCAACAACAGCAACAGCAGCAACAGCAGCAGCAAGGGGAGCAGCAGCAGTCGCCTTATGCGGCGGTGCCGCAGCAGCAGTACGGGGAATGGGACGCGCAGTCGTACGCGGACGCCGGATACGCCGCCCCGTACACCAACGAGCAGTACCAGGGCGCCGCGTACGGCGCCGAGCAGCAGCAGTACGGCGAATGGGACGCGCAGTCGTACCAGCAACAGCCGTACCAGGGCGACCAGTTCCAGGACCCGTACCAGGCCGACCAGTACCAGGCCGCGTCCTGCGGCGACGGGCAGTACCAAGAGGGGCAGTACGCCCCCTACGTCTACGGCAGCGAGACCGACCAGCACCCGGACCCGAACGGCAACGCCGGCAACGCATCGCGAGGCGAGTCAGAGTGAAGCGCACAACCATTTCCCTGCTCGCCACGGCCACCGCCCTCGCCGCGGTCACCGGTGTCGCCGCGCTCACCGCGCCGGACAGCGGTGCGGCGACGGACGCCAAGGCCCCGGCGCGGCTGCCGGTCGAGCGCTCCAGCCTGCTCTGCCCGGCACCGAGCAGCTCGGAGGTCGCGGAGACCGACTACACCTCTTTCACCCCGGCGGGAACGGCAGCGGCCGCGAAGGACGGTACAGCCGAACTGAGGCCGTCCACGGCCGTGTTGGCGGACCCGAACATCGCGCCCAAGAAGGGTGACGCGGCGAAGGGTGCGAAGAAGCCGGCGCCCGGCAAGCCGGTGCTCGCGCTGAAGGACCCCGGCAAGCCCGTCGCCGCCACGGCCGCGGGCGGCGAGGCGCCCGCTCTCGTCGGCACGGCCACCGGCCGCCTAGCCCCCGGCTGGACCACCCAGCAGACGACCACGGTCACCGTGGGCGGCTCCCGCGGCCTGCTCGGCGTGAGCTGCACCGGGCCGGACACCGACTTCTGGTTCCCCGGCGCATCCACGGCCGACGACCGGCAGGACTACGTTCACCTCACCAACCCGGACGACACCGCCGCCGTCGCCGACATCGAGCTCTACGGCAAGGACGGCGCCATCAAGACCACGCTGACCGAGGGCATCCCCGTCCCCGCCGGATCCAGCGTCCCGGTCCTGCTCTCCACCCTGACCGCCGCCGAGCCCGCCGCGGATGTGACCGTTCATGTCACCACCCGTACCGGACGGGTGGGAGCCGTGGTTCGGGCGGCCGACGACAAGGCGGGCAGCGACTGGCTGACCGCCTCGGCCGACCCGTCCGGCACCGCGGTGCTGCCCGGCATCCCTGCGGACGCCACATCGGTACGTCTGGTGGCCTTCGCGCCCGGCGACGACGACGCCGACCTGAAGGTGCAACTGGCGGGCAAGGGCGGCCGGATCACCCCGGCCGGACATGAGACGCTGCACGTCAAGTCGGGCATGACCGCGAGCATGGACCTGCAGGACGTCACCAAGGGCGAGGCCGGATCGCTGATCCTCAGTTCCTCCCAGAGCGGCCGGGCGACCCCGGTGGTCGCCGCGCTGCGCGTCGTACGCGGCAAGGGCGACAAGCAGGAGGTCGCCTACATCCCGGCGACCGCGCCGGTGGGGGCGCGGGCGACCGCCGCCGACAACCGGGCCAAGGGTTCGACGCTCTCGCTGACCGCGCCGGGCGCCACCGCGCAGGTCAAGGTCACCGCATCGGCGGGCACGGAGGGCGGCACCCCGGTCGTCAAGACGTACACCGTCAAGGCCGGTACGACGCTGGCGGTCACCCCGCCCGTGCCGGCCGGTCTGAAGGGCTCGTACGCGCTGACGGTGGAGACGGAGTCGGGAGGCCCGGTGCACGCGTCGCGGATGCTGGCGCTGCCGCAGGACGGCATCTCGATGTTCACGGTGCAGACGCTGCCGGACGACAGGGGGACGGTGGCGGTGCCGGATGCCGAGCAGGACCTGTCCGTACTCGACGGCTGACGGCTAGGAGCTGACGGCGGTGGACTGACGTCCGACAGCTATCGGCTATCGATTGACGGCTGACAAATTTTGAAACCTGTCAGCCGTCAGTCCTGTCCGTACCGCGGATCCACCGACTCCGGCGCCAGCCCCAGCAGCTCCGCGACCTGCTCCACGACCACCTCGTGCACCAGGAGCGCCCGCTCGTCGCGATTCTTCGTGCGGATCTCGACGGGCCGCCGGTAGACCACGATCTGGGCCGGCTGTCCCCTGTTCGCGGGAACCGAGCTGCCCAGCGGCACCGACCCCTCCGGCGCGCCCGGCACGTCCAGTACCAGGAAATCCACGTCGGCCAGCTGTGGCCAGCGCCGTTCCAGTCGCTCCACCGAGTCCTGCACGAGGTCCCGGAAGGACTCGGCCCGGCTCGCGGCGAGAGGCACCTGGGGCGGGGCGACGGGCCCGCGCATGCCGCGGCCGTGGCGGTCGCGACGGCGCGGCCGCGGCTCGGTCGGGCGGGGGGGTACGGGACTGTCCATCACTGACGCAGGGTAGCTCTCCCCGCCGCACGGCGATCGAGTGTGCGCGCCGGGCGGGAGGGCTTGTCGCTAATTGAACATTCTGGCCAAGCTTGGGCCCGATTGCATACCTCCCCGCGATCGCCGATCTCGTCGTGATTGATCTCATTTGCGCCAAGTCGTGACCGGATCACGGGCGGTCGTCGACCGCGCGCTTCTCTTTCCGTGCAGGTCAGGGCAGTTGCTGGGGGAGTCGCTATGGCCGATGTCACAGCACGACACGGTGGGGTGACCTGGTGGAGAGTCGTCGCAGCCCGCTCAAGAGTGCGGTACCGTCCAACGTCGTGAGCCCTGTACGTCGCTGTTCGCGCACCGCGTGCGGCCGCCCTGCCGTCGCGACACTGACGTACGTCTATGCCGATTCGACTGCGGTCCTCGGCCCGCTCGCCACCTACGCCGAGCCTCATTGCTATGACCTGTGCGCCGAGCACAGTGAGCGCCTGACCGCCCCGCGCGGCTGGGAGGTCGTCCGGCTCACCGACGGCTCCGCCCCGGCCCGGCCCAGCGGTGACGATCTCGAGGCGCTCGCCAATGCCGTACGGGAAGCGGCCCGTCCTCAGGGGCGTGCGGCCGAGGCCGGTGCTCAGAACGGCCGGCGGACGGCTGACCCGATGGAGGTCGCGCGCCGCGGCCATCTGCGGGTGCTGCGTTCCCCGGACTCCTGAGCCCCTCGCACCACCTCCCTGAGCCCTTCGCACCGCCTCGGACCCATGGCTCACTCATTGAATCCCGTACTTGAATCCTGCGCGGACCATTGACCGCCACTTGTTGCGGACACGACCATTCCTTCACCCATTAGAAACCGCTTTCCGCATCACGGAATCCGGAGGTAGGTCTGTCGTGTTCGTGCAGCAACTGGAACCCGTCGCCGACTCACTCGCCCTGTCCGCCCTGGTCGCCGCGCTACCGCTGGTCACCGTCCTGGTGCTGCTCGGCGCCGTACGGATGAGAGCCCACCGCGCCGGGCTCGTCGGCCTCGCCGTCGCCGTGGCGGTCGCCTGGCTAGCGTTCGAAATGCCCCTCGGCCAGACCCTCTCGGCGGGTGCGCAGGGCGTGCTGTTCGGTCTTTTCCCCATCATGTGGATCGTCGTGAACGCCCTGTGGGTGTATCGGATGACGGTCCGCACCCAGCACTTCGACATCCTCCGGCGTTCCTTCGGCCGGCTCTCCGACGACCCCCGCATCCAGGCCCTCGTCATCGCCTTCTGCTTCGGCGCGCTGCTCGAAGCCCTCGCCGGTTTCGGCGCGCCGGTCGCGATCTGTTCGGTGATGCTCGTGGCTCTCGGCTTCGACCCGGTCAAGGCGGCGGTGCTCGCCCTTGTCGCCAACACCGCGCCCGTCGCCTTCGGCGCTATGGGCACCCCCGTGGTGACGCTCGCTCAGGTCACCGGCCTGCCGCTGGACTCGGTCGCCTCGGTGGTCGGCCGGCAGACTCCGCTGCTCGCCCTCGTCGTACCGCTCGTACTGGTCGGGCTCGTCGATGGGCGGCGAGGTCTGCGCGAGACATGGGCGCCCGCGCTGGCCTGCGGATTCGCCTTCGCAGCGGCCCAGTTCGTGGCGGCCAACTATGTCTCGGCACAACTCGCCGACATCGGAGCGGCGTTGGTGGGCGCGGCGGCGCTGGTCGCGGTGCCGGGTGCGCGCAAGCCGGCTGCGGAGCCGGTGCGGGCGGCAGTGCTGACCGGCGTACGGAGCGAGGACCTGGACCGCGAGGACCCGCGGCGCGAAGTGGTGCGCGCCTACGCTCCGTACGCACTCATCGTCGCGATCTTCTCCATCGCCCAGATACCGCCGGTCAAGCGGCTGCTGGGGGAGGCGACGCGGGTCTTCGACTGGCCGTTCCTCAATGTCGGGAGCCCGGCGGGGGAGCCGGTCGGCGCCAATACGTTCTCGCTGCCGCTGATCTCGACGGGCGGGACGCTGGTGCTGCTGGCGGGTGTGGTGACGGCGTTCGTGCTGGGTGTACGCGGGCGGGATGCGGCAGGCGAGTGGGCGGCGACCGTGCACGAGCTGCGGTACGCGATCCTCACGGTGACTTCGGTACTGGCGCTCGCGTACGTCATGAATTTGTCCGGACAGGCCGCCACCATCGGTCACTTCGTGGCGGCGGCGGGCGCGGGCCTCGCCTTCCTCTCCCCGGTGCTGGGCTGGTTCGGTGTCGCCGTGTCCGGCTCGGACACCTCCGCGAACGCGCTGTTCGGCGCGCTCCAGGTCACGGCGGCGCGGGAATCGGGGCTCTCTCCCGAACTGTTGGCGGCCGCCAACAGCTCCGGCGGCGTACTCGGCAAGATGATCTCCCCGCAGAATCTGACGATCGCGTGCGCGGCGGTGGGGCTCGCGGGCAAGGAGGGCGATCTGTTGCGCAAGGTGCTGCCGTGGAGCCTGGGATTGCTCCTGGTGATGTGCCTGATCGTGACGGCACAGAGCACGGCCGTGCTGGGCTGGATGCTCCCCTAGTTTGTGCGGGTACGTTGTGGTGACCGCAGAGATTCCTGGAGGGGTGGCCCGTGACTGCTGATCTGTCGCAGATCGTTAAGGCGTACGACGTCCGCGGGGTGGTGCCGGATCAGTGGGACGAGGCACTGGCCGAGCTGTTCGGCGCAGCGTTCGTCCAGGTGACGGGCGCGGAGGCGATTGTCGTCGGCCATGACATGCGGCCGTCGTCGCCAGGGCTCTCGGGGGCGTTCGCGCGGGGTGCCGCGGCCCGGGGCGCGGATGTCACGCTGATCGGTCTGTGCTCGACGGATCAGCTGTACTTCGCGTCGGGGAAGCTGGACCTGCCGGGCGCCATGTTCACCGCGTCGCACAATCCGGCGCAGTACAACGGCATCAAGATGTGCCGGGCGGGCGCGGCGCCGGTGGGCCAGGACACCGGCCTGGCGGACATCCGCGCGCTGGTCGAGTCCTGGTCCGAACAGGGCGCCCCGGAGCCCGCGGCCGAGCGGGGCAAGGTAACGCAGCGGGACACGCTCACCGACTACGCGGCGCATCTGCTGTCGCTGGTGGACCTGTCGTCGATACGTCCGCTGAAGGTGGTCGTGGACGCGGGCAACGGGATGGGCGGCCACACGGTCCCGACGGTTTTCGAATCCCTTCCCGTCACCCTCGTACCGATGTACTTCGAGCTGGACGGCACCTTCCCCAACCACGAGGCGAACCCGCTGGACCCGGCGAACATCGTCGACCTCCAGGTCCGCGTCCTCTCCGAGGGCGCGGACCTGGGTCTGGCCTTCGACGGGGACGCGGACCGCTGCTTCGTGGTGGACGAGAGGGGCGAGGGCATCTCGCCGTCGGCGATCACGGCGCTGGTGGCGGCGCGCGAGCTGGCGACGCACCCCGGCGGGACGGTGATCCACAACCTGATCACGTCATGGTCGGTCCCGGAGGTGGTCCGCGAGAACGGTGGGATCCCGGTTCGTACGCGGGTCGGCCACTCCTTCATCAAGCAGGAGATGGCCCGTACGGGAGCGATCTTCGGCGGTGAGCACTCGGCGCACTACTACTTCCGCGACTTCTGGAACGCGGACACGGGCATGCTGGCGGCCCTCCACGTCCTGGCTGCGCTGGGCTCGCAGGAGGGCCCACTGTCGGGGCTGGTCGCGCAGTACGACCGTTACAGCGGCTCGGGCGAGATCAACTCCACCGTCGACGACCAGTCGGCCCGCACGGAGGCGGTGAAGGCGGCGTACGCGTCCCGCGACGACGTCACGGTCGACGAACTCGACGGCCTGACGGTGTTGACGCAGGACTGGTGGTTCAACCTCCGCCCGTCGAACACGGAACCGCTGCTGCGCCTGAACGTGGAGGCGCGTGACGAGCAGACGATGGCAAAGGTGAGGGACGAGGTGCTGGGACTGGTCCGGGAGGCGTGACGCCCGGATGGTGGCGTGACGCCCGGATAGTGGGCGTGACGGCCGACCAAGGGCGCGGGGCGCGGCCGGGCGGGCACGGGGAACGCCCCCCCGTACCCCCAGAACGCGCCGCACCCCGCCCCCCAGCGGTACGCTGACGTCGCTCGATCCGGATCACCGCGACCGCATGGTCGACATGCCAAATGCCCGAAGGGACACCTCACACATGCCGCTCGAAGCCGGCCTCCTGGAGATCCTCGCCTGCCCGGCCTGCCACGCCCCCCTCAGCGACCGCACGGCGGCCGACACCCCCGAGCTGATCTGCACCGGCAAGGACTGCGGCCTGGCCTACCCGGTACGGGACGCGATCCCCGTCCTCCTCGTCGACGAGGCACGCCGCCCCGCCTGACCCACAACCGCACGGCGATCGGAGGCCCACCCTCATGCTCGACGAGTCGCTCCTCGACGCCCCGGAAGCCCTGGCCCGCGCCGATCGCCGAGGACTGCTCCGAGGCGCCGCCGAGGCCGGGGCGCGCGTACGCACCGCCGCCCGGCACGCCGCCGAGGCCGGTATCCCTGAGCTCACCTCCGAGGGCCGCCCCCGCGCCGTCCTCCTCGCGGGCTCCGGCACCGCCGCCACCGGCGTCGCCGACCTCATCGGCGCCCTCGCCGGAGCGTCCGCCCCCGTCACCCGGCTCCACCCCACCGGCGTAGCCCCCGCCGCCGGCGCCCTGCGCTGGGCGCTCCCCGGCTGGGCGGGCTCCGTGGACCTTCTCCTTGTCGCGACCACCGACGGCAGCGAACCCGGCCTCGCCCTCCTCGCGGAGCAGGCGTACCGCCGCGGTTGCAGCGTCGTCGCCGTCGCCCCCGAGCGCTCCCCGCTCTCCGAGGCCGTCGACGGCACCCACGGCCTGGTGGTCCCCATGGCCACCGCCCCGCACGAGACGTACGAGGAGACGCAGACCGCGAGCCCCGGCGAGCTGTGGGCCCTGTTCACTCCCCTCCTCGTCCTCCTCGACCGTCTCGGCCTGCTCGAAGCGCCCCCGGAGACCCTCGCCAAGGTCGCCGACCGCCTCGACCACACCGCCGAACGGTGCGGCCCGGCCATCGCGACGTACAGCAACCCGGCCAAGACGCTCGCCGCCGAGCTCGCCGACAGTCTTCCGCTCATCTGGACAGAGGGCGCGGGCGCCGCCCCGGCAGGCCGCCGCTTCGCCGCCGTACTGGCAGAGCTGGCCGGCCGCCCCGCCCTCGCAGCCGAGCTCCCCGAGGCGCTCCCCGCCCATGGCGTGCTGCTTGCCGGCGCCTTCGCGGGCGGCGCCGACCCGGAGGACTTCTTCCGCGACCGTGTCGAGGAGCAGCAGGCGCTGCGGGCCCGTGTCGTACTGCTGCGCGACCGCCCCGCCGGCGGCCTGACCGCCGCGCCCGCCGCCCGTGAACTGGCCCTCAGCCACGACACCGCGATCAGCGAGCTCGAACCGGAGGAGGGCACCGACCTCGAGTCGATCGCCGAACTCCTCGCCGTTACCGACTTCGCCGCCGTCTACCTGGCCCTGGCGGCCTCCCACACCCCCACGTAAAGACACCTCTCCCGCAAGCAACAGGAAGAACCGGGAAGACCATGGATCGCCTCTCCAACACCGTGCGCCCCTACGCCTGGGGCTCCACGACCGCTCTCCCGGAACTGCTCGGCATCGCCCCCACCGGCGAGCCCCAGGCCGAGATGTGGATGGGCGCCCACCCGGGAGCGCCCTCCCGCGTCACCCGTGACGCCGCCGAGCAGCCGCTCTCCGACCTGATCGCTTCCGACCCGGTACGCGAACTGGGCCCCGCGGCAGTCGAGAAGTTCGGCCCGCGCCTCCCCTTCCTCCTCAAGATCCTCGCGGCCGGCGCCCCCCTCTCCCTCCAGGTTCACCCCAACCTCGCGCAGGCGAAGGAGGGTTACGCAGCCGAGGAGAGCGCGGGCGTCCCGATCGACGCACCGCACCGCAACTACAAAGACGCAAACCACAAGCCCGAACTGATCTGCGCGCTCACGCCCTTCGACGGACTGTGCGGATTCCGTACGCCTCTTGAAGCCGCCGGTCTCCTCGCCGGACTCGACGTGGACTCCCTCAAGCCGTACGTCGACCTCCTGCACGCCCACCCGGAGGAGGCAGCGCTCCGTGAGGTCCTGACCGCGGTGCTGACCGCCGACCCCGACGAGATGGCGGTCACCGTCGCGGAGGCCGCGGCCGCCGCCGAGCGGCTCGGCGGCGGCTACGCCCCGTACGCCTCGATCGCGCACCACTATCCGGGCGACCCGGGCGCCATCGCCGCCATGCTGCTCAACTACGTCCAACTCCAGCCCGGTGAGGCCCTGTTCCTCGGCGCCGGCGTCCCGCACGCCTACCTCAACGGCCTCGGTGTGGAGATCATGGCCAACTCCGACAACGTGCTGCGCTGCGGACTGACCCCCAAGCACGTGGACGTCCCGGAGCTGCTGCGTATCGTCCGCTTCGAGGCGAGCGACCCCGGCGTTCTTCGTCCCGAGGCCTCGCTGTCGGGCGAAGAGCTCTACGACACTCCGATCGACGAATTCCGTCTCTCGCGTTACGTCCTCGGGCCGGACGCGGCGCCCCGCGACGTAACCGCATCCACCCCGCAGATCCTGCTCTGCACGGCGGGCAGCGTGACGGTCGGCGATCTGACGCTCGCCCCGGGCGAGTCGGCGTTCGTACCGGCGGGGGACAAGGCGGAGATATCGGGTGCCGACGGCGGCGCGGGCACGGTCTTCCGGGCCACTGTGGTGGCCTGACGCGGCGCCATCTTCAGGGGCTGCAACAATGGCGCACCGCAAAGACCGGGCAAAGCCCGGGCGGCGACCGACGTAGGCACGAAGGGACATCCGGCACACATGAGCGCGTCAGGCGGAACCAAGGCGATCGTGGCGGCACTCGCCGCCAACCTCGCAATCGCGGCAGCGAAGTTCGTTGCGTTCCTGTTCAGCGGCTCGTCGTCGATGCTCGCAGAGAGCGTCCACTCGCTCGCGGACTCCGGCAACCAGGGGCTGCTGCTCCTCGGCGGCAAGAAGGCCAAGCGCGAGGCGACCCCGCAGCACCCCTTCGGCTACGGCCGCGAGCGCTACATCTACGCCTTCCTCGTCTCCATCGTGCTCTTCTCGGTCGGCGGCATGTTCGCGATCTACGAGGGCTACGAGAAGATCAAGCACCCGCACGAGATCGAGGCCTGGTACTGGCCGGTCGGTGTCCTCGTCTTCGCGATCATCGCCGAGTCGTTCTCCTTCCGTACCGCGATCAAGGAGTCCAACGAGACGCGCGGCAAGAAGTCGTGGACGGAGTTCGTGCGCCACGCCAAGGCCCCCGAGCTGCCGGTCGTGCTCCTCGAGGACCTCGGCGCGCTCGTCGGTCTGGTCCTGGCGCTCGGTGGCGTGAGCCTGGCCCTGGCCACGGGCAATGGCGTGTGGGACGGCATCGGCACGCTCTGCATCGGCGTCCTGCTCATCGTGATCGCACTCGTCCTGGCGGCCGAGACCAAGTCGCTGCTGCTGGGGGAGGCCGCGGGTCTCGACGACATCGAGAAGATCAAGGCAGCGGCGGTGGACGGTGACACGGTCACCGGCATCATCCACATGCGTACGCTCCACCTCGGCCCGGAGGAACTGCTGGTCGCGGCCAAGGTCGCCGTCCAGCACGACGACACGGCCGCGGAGGTCGCGGCCGCGATCAACGCGGCGGAGGAGCGCATCCGGGCCGCGGTCCCGATCGCCCGCGTGATCTACCTGGAGCCGGACATCTACAGCGCGTCGGCGGCAGCGGCGGGCGCCAACCCGGCGAGGTCCCCGGGCGGCCCGGGCCCGGACACCGCCCACTGAGTCGCGTACGAACGACGAGACGGCTCCCCGCCCACATGGGC
>NZ_JBSFMS010000102.1:0-27007 GCF_053599675.1 Streptomyces sp. NPDC000880
GTTTCGAGGTTGAGCTGGATCTCGCGGGCGATGGTGGCGCCGAGCGCCGATTCGCCGGGGGTGTGGCCGTGTACGGCGTACAGCCAGGAGGGGCGTACGGGGCTCAGCCATGTCCTCTGTCAGTACCTGAGAGCGCCGAGGACTGAGCCCCGTACCCCCGGGAGGGGAGTACGGGGCTCTGCACTGTCCGCTGTCAGTACCTGAGGTTCGCCAGGTACGTGTAGCTGTTCTGCGCGGTCACGAACGGGTCGGCCGGCGAGTCGTGCTCGACCAGCCACTGCTTCACACCGCCGCTGCGCGCCGTGTCGAACATCGACGCGAAGTCCAGGGTTCCGGAGCCGACATCGGCGAAGTCGCCGTTCGGCGCCATGTCCTTGACGTGCAGCGCGGGGAAGCGCCGCGGGTGGCTCACGAACAGCGAACGCGGATCCGCCGCCCCGCCCTTCGCCGCCCAGTAGACATCCAGCTCGAAGCCCACCAGTTCCGGGTCGGTCTCGTTGAGGAGGATGTCGTACAGATTCTCGCCGTCGACGACCATGTGGTCGAGGCCGTGGTTGTGGTAAAGCAGCGGACCGAGACCGGACTCGCGGGCGGCGAGCCCGGCCTTGTTGAACTCCCGCGCCGCTTCCCGGAATCCGGCCGGATTGTGCATCGAGCTGGGCAGGCTCGGCACCACGATCCATCGCGCGCCGAGGGTGTGGATGTCTTCGAGCGCCTGCGGCAGACCGGCGCCGATGACGACGGTGTAGCCGACATGTTCGAGCACCGCCTTCAGGCGGGTCTCGTCCAGCATCCCCCGGATCGCGGCCGCGCTGTTGCCGTGCCGGCCGCTGACCCCGACCGTCGCGTATCCCATCTCGGCCAGCCGCGCGAGGGTCCCCTTGAAGTCGGTCGCCAGGGGCGTGCGCATCGTGTAGAGGTGCATGCCGATGCCGGAGGGCGGGATGCGCCGTCGGCGGCTCTCGCTCTCGGCGGCGTACGCCGGCCGGATCATGGCCGTCGCCGCGGCGGCGCCCAGAGCCGTGCCGAGGAACGCACGTCGTGTGCCGTTCATATCTGGTTCCCTCTCAACTCACATTGATTCGGACATAGCTGACCGTCGTGTCGCCCTTGTCGTCGGTGACGGTCAGATGTGCGGTGTAGTCACCGGGGCGGGCGTAGCTGTGCGTCGCCGTCGCCCCCTCCGGAGCCGTGGGCTTGGTGTTGTCGCCGAAGTCCCAGTGGTACGAGGCGATGGTGCGGCCGGGCAGCGGCTTGACCTTGCCGGCGAGCTGCACCGCGAGGGGCGCGGCCCCGGACGTGGGCGTTGCCGTCAGCGAGACCTTGGTCGCTGGGTTCTTCTCGATGCCTGGCCCGTTGAAGTGCAGCCAGTCGAGGGCGAGCAGGTCGGGCTTCTGGTCCGACCACTGCGGATTGGTGAAGACCGCGTACAGTTTCACGGTGCCGCCCGGGTTGTTGAGGGCGGTCGTCGGTGAGACGACATTGCCCCAGTCCCCGGTGTTCGGGATGGTCACCTTGCCCAGCAGCGGACCCGTCGGCGATCCGGCGCGGAACTCCACGTCCCCGCCGAGCCCGCCCGAGGCCGCCCCGACCGTCACCGACTCGATCCCCTTCAGATTCACGGGGTCGAAGCTGATCCAGTCGCCGTCCTCGATCTCAGCCAGCCGCCTCCCGCCCGAGGCGTCGGCGCGGTTCGCCACCACCGCCCCGGCGTGCGCGCCGCCGGTGGTGGTCATGTGCTCGGCCTCACGGAACGTCGTACGCAGGGTCAGTGAGCTGGAGCCGGTGAGCGCGGGCAGGCCAGGGGCTCCCTTGTCCTCGTACTGGGCGCTGATCCCGTAGTACAGATTCTGGCCGGGACCGTGGCTGTCGCCGGCGTCGGTCGCGATCTCGCCCGTGCAGCCGGTGTAGTTGTCCAGCGGATGCAGATGGCTGTCATGGCCGAGCTGCGACTGGACGACCACCCGCGAGCAGTCGATCCGCCGACCGTCCTCCTTGTCGCTGACCTTCACCGTGAAGGGGATGGTGTCGCCGAAGCTGAACATGCCACCGTTCGGCGGCTGTTGGATGGTCACCACGGGCCGGGTGTTGCCGACGGTGATCTCCTGTACGGCGAGTCCCGTCAGATCTCCCGGTCCGGTGACCGTCAGTCGCGCGGTGAAGCGTCCCTTGGTCCGGTAGACGTGGGTCGGGTTCGCCTCGGTCGAGTCGGTCGTGCCGTTCCCGTCGAAGTCCCATGCGTACGTCACCGGCTTGCCGCCCGGCAGTCCGGAGCCCGCACTGGAGAACTTCACGGTCAGCGGCACCGAGCCGGTGTCGGGATCGGCCGTGGCCTTGGCGTCGGGCAGCCGGTCGTCGCCGACGTAGTCGATGCGGTAGATGCCGGAGCCTTCGTTGCTGCCGCCCCGTCCCGTACCGCTGCCGAGGCCGAAGTCGATGACGTACAGCGCACCGTCGGGTCCGAAGTCGGCGTCGAAGGGCTGGTTCCACGTCATGTCGCCGAAGACGGAGTTGATCGACTGCAGATCGCCGGCCTTCGCCGGCGCGAAACGCGGATCAGTGAAGGTCTGGTCCTGCCCCTGGATGGAGAAGGCCTTGAACCACCTGCGGGTCAGTTCGTAGTTCAGCCACTTCCCCTCGAAGTACTCGGGGAACTTGGCGCGGTAAGTGTTCGCCGCGTCGTAGTCGTAGACCGGACCGCTCATCGGCCCGCCGCCGCCCGTGCCGAGCTCGGGGAACTCCGCGGACGCCGAGTACGCGTACCAGACCGTGGCGGGCTGAGCCGGCGGCAGCTCGGCCAAGCCCGTGTTGTTGGGCGAGTTGTTGACCGGCTTCGCGCAGTCGAACTTCTGGCCCGAGGTCTTGGTCGTGAAGTCGTAGTCGTTGAACGGGGTGTTGTTGCCGATGCAGTAAGGCCAGCCGAAATTGCCCGCCTTGGTGATTCGGTTGAACTCGACCGTGCCCTCGGGACCGCGGTCCGGGTTGGCGGCGCGTGCGTCGGGTCCGTAGTCGGCGACCAGCAGTGCGCCGCTCAGCGGATCGGTCGTGATCCGGAACGGGTTGCGCATCCCCATCGCGTAGATCTCGGCACGCGTCTTCTCGGCGCCGGGGGCGAAGAGATTGCCCTCGGGGACGCTGTACGTACCGTCGTCCTTCGGCGTGATGCGCAGGATCTTGCCGCGCAGGTCATTGGTGTTGCCCGAGGTGCCCTGGGCGTCCCAGGCGCGGCGCCCCTCGCCCTCGTCGATCGGGGCGAAGCCGTCGGAGTTGAACGGGTCGGTGTTGTCACCGGTCGCGATGTACAGCTCGCCGTTCTTGTCGAAGGCGATCGAGCCGGCCATATGGGAGTTGGCCCGTCCCTCGCCGCGCCAGGTGGGAATGGTGAGGAGCCGCTTCTCGGAGGCGGGGTCGATCGTGTTGCCGGTCACCGTGAACCGCGACAGGTTGATCCGTTTCTCGGTCTTGTCGGAGTTCAGCAGATAGAGCCAGTTGTTCTGCCCGAAGTCCGGATCGAGCGCGAGGCCGAGGAGACCGTCCGACTGGCTCGTCATGTCGGGCGTGTACGCGAAGTCCAGCGCGGTGGTGACCTTCAGCGTCTGCTGGTCGATCACCTTGACCTTGCCGGTGCGCTGGATGAAGAACACCCGGCGGTCGGGCGCGACGGCGAGCTCGAAGGGGTCGGCGAGATCGCTGGTGGCCAGCGGTGTGCGCTGGAAGGCGCCGGTCTTCGTGGCGGTGCAGTCACCGGGCTTGTTGCCCGCGGCCCACTGGATCCCGCCGAGCAGATGCTTGAGGAAACCCTCTTCCTGGAACGCGGACTCGGCGTGGCCGCCCGCGGTGAACCAGGAGCGTCCGCCGTCGTAGTTCTGGCACCAGGACCACGGGTGGTCGACACCCTCATCGAGCCCGGTGACGCCGTCCCGCACCTTGATCTGGGCGAGGGTGTGCACCTTCCCGGTCGGATTGGTGCGCCAGTTGTACCACTCCTCCGTACGCTCCCAGAGCTCGGGAAGCCCCTTGGTGGAGGGGTGGGACTGGTCGAGCACCTTGATCCGCCCGGTCTGCACGGCCGGATGCTGGTCGAAGATCGCGCCGACCAGGCCCTCGTACCAGTCCCAGTCGCGCTCGCTCGCCGAGGCGGCGTGCAGTCCGACCCAGCCGCCGCCGCCCCGGATGTACTTCTGGAGCGCGGCGCGCTGCTCGGCGTTGAGCAGATCGCCCTTCTCCGGAGTGGAGTTGGTGTTGTTGAAGACGATCGCCTGGAAGCGCGCGAGGTTCGTGTCGCTGAACGCGGCGGCGTCGTCGGTGGCTTCGACTTCGAAGCCGTTCTCGCTGCCGAGCTTTTTGATCGCCTCGATCCCGGCGGGGATGGAGTCGTGGGAGAAGTTCGTGACCTTGGAGAAAACCAGTACGCGATAGGGCGCGGCGTCGGCGCGGGGCGGCGATGCGATCCCGAGGGCGACGACGAGCGCCAGCAGTGCGGTGATGACGGTTGAGGGGGAGAGGGACCTGCGGGTGAGCGATGCTCCTGGGCTGAGCCGTGCTCTTCGACTACTCATTGCGCTCCCGGTGCTGGTGGGCGGACCGCGGCTCAGGCGGTTAGAAAGCGCTTTCTGAATTCGTTGCACAGCGTAGGTTCCCGCCTCACAGGGGGTCAATGGGTCGGAGGAGCCCTGTGTTTTAAGGGCAGGGCGAGTGTCAGTGCCGCGTCGTACGGTCTGCACATGGCCACTGCCGACGACGTACGCAGATTCGCGCTCTCACTTCCCGGTGCGATGGAGAAGCTCGCCTGGGGCATGCCGACGTTTCGCCTGGACAGCGGGGGCAAGATCTTCGCCTCGCTCGATGACGACGACAAGGCGATGGGGGTGAAGTGCCCTAAGGAGGACCGGGAAAAGCTGATCGCCTCCGAGCCGGAGAATTTCTTCATCCGCGCGGGGCACGACGACAACTACGCCTGGCTGCGGGTGCGGCTGGCGGCGCTGGAGGACGAGGAGGAGCTGTACGCGATCCTGCTCGACTCCTGGCGCCAGGCGGCACCGCGCAAACTGCTGGACGCGCACCCGGAGTTGGACGACCGGACGGGCTGAGTGGCCGGGGCGCGCGTGCGGGGCGCCGCGGTGCGGCGTGCGCGCGGCTGCGGTGCGGGCCTGCGTGGGCAGCGTCGCGAACGGGGTGACACGGTCGCGGTGCGGATCGCGGCGCGAACCGGCGGCTCACGCGACCCGGCGGCGCACGCGAGCCGCGGCACGCCCCTTGGGCGGGGCGGGGACGCGGCGTGAGCGGGGCGGAGCGCAATCGCCGCACCGGCCCGTCCTGTTCACGGCGCGACCAACCGGGTGAGGGTGAACCGCGTACAGGCCTGGCCGGGGTCCTTGCTGAGTGCCCCGGCCCCGGGCTCCCGGCCGCCCCTGCTGAGGAATCCTGTGATCCGCTCGCGCAGGCCCCTGGGGTCAAGCCCGTGCGCGGCGAGGTGCTCGTCGATGTGGCCGTAGCGGCGCAGCTCCCGGCGGGCCACGCCCAGGCCGAGCACCCGGTGCGCAACCTCCGTGAGCGCGTCGTTCGCCGCGGTCGTGGACGTGCCGGCGAGGTACGGCTCGACGAGGACGACGTCCGCGGCCGACTGGGCGCCCGTCGCCGCTCGCAGCGCCTCGCCGTCGAAGGGGCGCACGGTCGTCGCGTACAGCACGGTCACATCCAGCCCCTCCGTCGCCGCGAGGACATTGTCGAGCATCGGCCCGACCGCGACGACAACCCCGCCGCGCCCCTCCCGCACCGTGAGGAACCCGGCGCGGCAGTCCGTGCCCGAGCGACCCACTGCTGATCTCGACGCCGGGCACCAGCACCCGGTCGGGGTGGTGGCCGAGGGGCGAGTTGTACGAGCCGAAGCCGGGCAGCCATTCCTCGGGGAAGAAGCCCCTGGCGGCGAGGACGGCGTAGTACGTCATGGGCCCGTGTCCCTTGGAGAGCAGGAAACGATCTCGGTCGGGCCCGTCGACGGTCTCGGCCGTGACGCGCAGCACACGGTCGTAGAGGACCCACAGTGCGTCGAGCGTGGAGGTCGCGGCGGGCCCGTGCTTCTCGTCGCCCGTCATCAGGGCCATCAGCCGGTTCAGGTTCTGATCGTCACGGACGGTGGCGACTGCTGTGTTTGTCGTGACACCACCGTGCAACCTAATTTGGTTGAGGTCATACATGGTCGGCGGGCCCGGCGGAGAGCGGTTCGTGACCACCGGTCGAAGTGCGGTATTGTTCTCATGCGCGTTCGGCCGGGGGGAAACCCCAGGTCAGACGGGCAGCGGGACGTGGCGCAGCTTGGTAGCGCACTTGACTGGGGGTCAAGGGGTCGCAGGTTCAAATCCTGTCGTCCCGACTTGCGAAACGCAGGTCAGAGGCCGTGTCGGAGTGATCCGGCACGGCCTCCTGATTGTTTCTGGGGACCACATGGGGACTTCGTTTGTGAAGACGCCTCAGCCGATGCCGGTTGCCCGGGGGGAGAGGGCGCGAGGCGCATGCAGCATGGTGAGGTGCGCCGAGAGGGCGGTGCCGGCGTCAGTGATCTGGGCACATAGGTAATGCTGAGTGGTGATGAGCGACCCGTGCCCGGCGATCTTGTCCACGAATCCACCCGGTGCGGTAGTCGTCTGGCGACGCCCCGGAGTCGACCTGGTACGCACGGAGCCACAGTTATGCGGTGCGTGTGGCCAGCGCAGTCGTCAGGAATGCCTGGGCCGCAGCGGTCAAGGGCTGGTCCCTGTGAACGATGAGCAGGTCGTAGGTCACCCGGGGAAGCAGGGACAGCACTGCGGCGCCTCTGCGCTCGGCGTCCCGAGACACCGTCCAGGGCAGAAAAGCCGCGCCCACGCCCTCAAGGACCATCGGCACGACCGCCTCGCGGTGAGGTGTCTCCAGCACTGTGCGCAACGCGATCCCACGTTCCTTCGCCTCGTCGAGCAGAATGCGCGCCCGGGTACCTACGGCACTGCTGATGAACGGGATGTCCACCAGTTGCTCGAGGCTGACCGGCCCCTGGCCGCTCAGCGGGCTTCCGGGCGGGAGCACAGCGACGATCTCGTTGCGGCCGATGGGGTGCCCCCGTAGATCCGCCGGCACCAGGCGGTCGGTCAGCCCGACCTCGCACGAGGCGTTGGTCACCGCCGCCGCGGCGAGGGCGCCTTCCTCCGTGGGCAGCATCGAGATGGTTACATCGGGATATTGACGGCGGAAGACCCCGATGATGCGAGCAAGCGGTTCCACGCTCAATGCGGGTGGAGCGCTGACGGTGACGCGCCCACCCCGGAACCCTTTCAGCGCGATCATCGAGAGCCGCGCCTCTTCCACGTCTTTGAGCGCACGTCGCGCGTAGGTGAGCAGCACGGCGCCCGCCTCGGACACCACGACCCCACGGCCGACCCGGTGGAAAAGCGGGGAGCCGCACTCCCGCTCCAGTTTGCGGATGCCCTCGGACAGCGACGGCTGGCTCACATGCAATCGGGCGGCCGCCTTCGTGAAACCGCCCTCGTCGACCGCGGCGACGAAGTACTCCAGCGTGCGCAGGTCCATATTCATAGACACACCCTATCGGTGACATCGGAAAAATAGACTGGACGTATCTGTTGAAGCGCCGTTTTGATACTGCGAAAGCGACAGTCCTCCCCGGCCGACGTCGGCACACACCCCATGACAGGAGAAAAGGATGGGCTCTTCCCCGGTCCTGATCAGAACCAAGGACGACGTCGTCCGCGCGATCAACGAGAGCGCAGACGCCCCGCGCAGCCGCATGATCGGTTTCATCGCCCTGGGCGGGTTCTTCGTCGACGCGTACGACTTCACCAGCCTGAGTGCGGGTTCGGTGCAGGTGAAAGAGGAGTTCGGGCTCACTGCGAGCCAGTTCGGTCTGGTCACGGCGACCATGGCCTTCGGCGCCATAGTCGGGGCGCTCTCCGGCGGTTACTTCGTGGACCGGTTCGGCCGGCTCCGCATGTTCATCATCAACCTGTTGTTGTTCGTGCTGGCGACGATCGGTGCGGCGTTCGCCCCCAATTACGAATCTCTCATCGTGCTGCGCCTGTTGATCGGCATCGGTGTCGGCCTCGACGTGCCCGTCGCTTTGGCGTTCCTGGTCGAGTTCATGGCGACGAAAAAGAAGGCCAAGTGGGCAGAGTCAGCGGCGGCGCTGTGGTCGGCGGCGACCATCTGCGGACTGCTCGTCGCCCTTCTGCTCCACGCACTTGGAGCCGGACACAACCTGTGGCGCTGGGAGGTCGGCCTCGGCGCTCTGCCCGCCCTGGTGATCCTTCTGCTGCGCTTCAAGTACATGGCCGAGAGCCCTATGTGGGCCGCCACCAAGGGTGACCTCGCCGAAGCCGCGCGGCTTCTCAGCCTCACCTACGGCAAGCCGTTCGAGCTGGCGCCGGACGCCGTGGCCGCGCCACAAGCCGCCTCAACGAGGAACCCCTTCCGTCCCTTCGGGCAGCTTTTCGCGGGCGAGTTCCGCAGGCGCACGATCCTGATCTCGATCATCAGTGCTGCGCAGAGCATCCAGTTCTCCTCGGTCGGCTTCTACCTGCCCCTGATCGTCTTCTCGTTCTTCCACAGCAGCTTCACCATTTCGCTGCTGGCGTCGGTGCTCGCCAACGCCTGCGGGCTGAGCGCCGCCCTGCTGGCGGTGTCGTTCGCCAACCGGCTCGGGCTGCGCAGGCTGACCATCATCGGGTTCTCCGGCGTCGCGGTCGTGCTCGTCGTTCTCGGCCTTCTGGGTGACGTGATACCGGCGGTGCTCGGAGTCGTACTGCTGGCCTTCTTCATCGGTGCGCACACCTTCGGCCCCGGTTCCACCGCCCAGTCGATGTCCGCCCTGTCCTACCCGACCCGGGTCCGCGGCGTCGGCGCCGGACTGTCCCAGGCCAGCAACCGCACAGGCAGCCTGATCGCGCTCTATGGCGTTCCGGTCCTGCTCTCCGCCTTCGGGCTCTACCACGCGCTGCTGATCCTGCTGATCGCCCCGGTGATCGGTCTGGTCGCGCTCGCCATGATCAAGTGGGAACCGGTGGGCAATTTCTCCGAGGACGAGCCGGAGTCCGTGTTCGGCTCCGCCGAGGGGGCGACGCTGCGTCCGACGGCCACCACTACCCACTCGTTTTGAAAGCAGGCACACCAACAGTGCACTCCCGTTCCGCCATTCTCCGACTGATCCAACCGGACCTCGAGGACGGCGTCCTCAATCGCGCCGGCAGCATGCTCGATGATGTCTCGGCCTACCTGGACTCGGTGGACGCACGCGATCTCGACGCCACGTTCCCGGTCTTGACCTTTGATCCGGCGGCTGCCTCGTCTTATCTGCCAACGCCCGTTGAGCTTGCGGGGGTCGGGTCTGCCGACGCCCCGGCCCCGCCACCTGACGCCGGTGAGCTGCCCTGGGCACCGGCCACGGACGTCGCCCGCCTGGTGCGGGAGGGGGAACTCACCGCGGCTGAGGTGGCATCCCTGCACTCCAGGCGCATCAGTGACTGGCAGCCGGAGGTCAATGCGTTCATCAATGTCACGCTCGATGAGGCGGCTCCAAAGCGGACCGGGGTGCTGGCTGGGGTCCCGGTCGGGCTGACGGATCTGATCGATGTCGCTGGGCTGCCCACCACGGCCGGATCGGCGATCCTGCGCGACCGGATCGCCGATACCGACGCGGACTGCTGGAGCGCCCTGTCCGGCGCGGGCGCGGTACTGGCCGGCAAGCTGAACGTGCAGGAGTTCGCGGCCGGAACGACCGGCGAGAATGCCCGGTTCGGGTGGACCCGTAATCCCTGGGACGTGACCAGGATGGCCGGTGGCGCGTGCGGCGGCGCGGGGGCCGCAGTGGCCGCGGGACTGGTGTCCGCAGCGCTTGGCCCGGACCCGGGCGGGTCGATCAGGGTGCCCGCCGCGCATTGCGGGGTCGTCGCGCTCAAACCCACCTACGGAGCGGTGAGCAGGCGCGGCGTTCTCCCGCTGACCTGGACGCTGGACGCCCTCGGCGTGATGGCGCAGCGGGTGCGGGGAGCCGCCGGTGTCGCCGATCAGCTGCTCTCCTCGAACACGCCGTGGGGCAAACGCGGCAGCTGCGAGAGCGCGGCGCTGGCAGGAGAACGGGCCCCCGGACTCGATATGACGCTGGGGATCCCCACGTCCTGGCTGGATATGGGCCTCGATCCGGAGGTGCGTGACGCGTTCGAACGCGCGCTGGGGCACCTCACCGGCCTCGGCGCGAAGATACGCGAGGTGGATGTGCCGTACGCGGGAGACATCCTGCGGATGCACCGGGCCATCGCGTTCTCCGAGGCCTCAGCTTCCCACGAGCCGTTCCTGCTCCATCAGGCCGACGAGTACGGCGCCAACATCCGTGACAGGGAGGAGGCGGGACGGGCCATGCTCGCGGGTCAGTACCTCAAGGCGTCCCGTATCCGCGCCTTGTTGTGCAGGGAATTCTCCGAGGTGTGGCGTGATGTCGACCTGATCGTGACGCCGACGGTCCCCGTGCCCGCCGCGCCCATCGGTACGTCCTCGGTCACCACGAGTTCGCGTGGCGCGGAGCCCACCCACACGGTGTACACCCGCTACCTGGCGCCGCTCAGTTCGCTCGGCCTGCCCGCGTTGTCCGTTCCCTGCGGCGCCACCGCGGGCGGTCTCCCGATCGGCATGCAACTGGCCGGGCCGCCGCATGCGGAGACGACGCTGTTCTTCGCGGCCGGCGCCTACGAGGCCACTACGGACTGGCACACCCGTCACCCCGTACTCCCTACTCGATGAAAGGCCGTCCCATGTACGACCTGGCCATCATCGGCGGCTCCGTCGTCACACCCGATGGCGTCCAGCAGACCGATGTCGCAGTCAAGGACGGCACGATCGTGTCCGTCGGCACTCCGGTCGCGCCCTCCGAGGTCACGGGACGCGTCGTCGACGCCACCGGTAAGTTCGTACTGCCCGGTGTGATCGACGCCCATGTCCACTGCCAGACCTGGACCGATCACGCGGACACCATCGGCGACTCCCATCGCTCGGCTGCCTACGGCGGGGTCACCACCGCGATCACCCAGATCAGGGCGCCCGTCGAGATGGGCCCCTCTGCCGCGATCGAGCACTACATAGAGGAGGGGGAACGCACCTCTCCGATCGATTTCGGCCTGCACACCATCATGCGTCCCGAGCACGACGCGGCCACCGAGGTGCCCAAGGTGATGGATCTGGGCAGCCCGTCCATCAAGTTCTTCATGTCCTACAAGGACACCGGCATCATGACGCCCGACGCCACCCTGCTGCGGAACCTCCGCGTGGTGGCCGAGAACGGCGGCCTGGCCATGGTCCATGCGGAGGACGGCGAGATCCTCAGCAACCTGATCGAACACGCACAGGCGACCGGACACACACGGCTCGAGGATTTCGCCCGGACGCATCCGGCATCGGCCGAGGATCTGGGCGTTCACAAGGCACTCGCCTACGCGAAGGCGACCAACTGCCCCCTCTACATCCTGCACATGACCACGGCGGGTGGAGTGGACCTCCTGCGCGAGGCGGCAGCAGCAGGCCAGCGGGTGTTCGGGGAGACCTGCCCGAAGTATCTGAGCCTGACCAACGACGATCTCCTGCGCGTCGGGGCGCAGGCGAAGGTCGGGCCTCCGCTTCGTACCGACAGCGACCGGGAACAGCTGTGGGGCGCGCTGCGGTCGGGCACGCTGTCCGTGGTGGCCAGCGACCACGCGCCACGGGTGCGTGAGCGTATGGGCGAGGTCGACGACGTATTCGCCGAGCCGTACGGTGCTCCCGGAACGGAGACCATGCTGCCGGTGATCTTCGACGAACTGGTGGTGCGGCGTGGCGGGGAGGTGTCTTTGCTCGCCGAGATCCTCAGTACTAACCCGGCGCGGATCTACGGGCTCTACCCGAAGAAGGGTGTCATCGCAGCCGGGTCGGACGCGGATCTTGTACTGGTGGATCCCACGCGCCGGGAAGTGATCAGGGCTGCGACGCAGCACTCGACGGCCACGTACAGCCTGTACGAGGGCCGTGCGGTCACCGGGTGGCCGGTCATGTCCACCGTGCGCGGCCGGATCGTGCTGGAGGACGGCGAACTCAAGCAGCAGCCGGGGTTCGGTCGATACCAGCACCGGCAGACCATCGGGCTGATGCAGTGACAGAGCTGTGGGAGCTCACCGCCGGCGATCAGGCGCGGGGTATCCGTGCAGGCGAATTCTCGGCGGAAGAACTGATGCGTTCGGTGCTTGGCCGTATCGAAGAGGCCGACCCGGAAATCAACGCCTTCTGCACGCTCAACGAGCGGGCGCTGGCGGATGCGCGGGCGGCCGACGAGGCGCTGGCCGGAGGTGCCGCGACCGGGCCGCTGCACGGGGTTCCCTTCTCCGTCAAGGACCTCATCCCGACCGCGGGGGTGCGTACCACCTTGGGCAGCACCGCCTACGCGGACTGGGTCCCCGACCAGGACGACGTTTCCGTGGAGCGGATGCGCGCGGCGGGTGCGCTCCTGCTCGGGAAGACCAACACCCGCGAGCTCGGGTACGGCGTTGTGACCGATAATGCGCTTTTCGGGCCGACCCGCAATCCCCGGCGGCCGGACCGTACGGCCGGGGGGTCCTCGGGCGGTTCGGCCGCGGCCGTGGCCGCCGGGATGGGATCGCTGAGCCTGGGCAACGACGGTGGCGGTTCGCTGCGGGTGCCCGCAGCCCTGTGCGGAGTCTTCACTTTGAAACCGACCTTCGGGGTGGTGCCCCTGTATCCGTCGTGCCGGCTGCCGACGCGAGCGGGGCTGGGGAGCTGGGAGACGCTGGAATCCATAGGGCCGATAACCCGCACGGTCGAGGACGCCGCGCTGGTGCTGGAAGCGATCGCGGGATTCGACCAGCGGGACCGGCATTCGGTACCTGCCTCCATGGAGGGGCTGCGGGCCTGTCTGGACGAAGGCGTGAGTGGGCTGAGAGTCGCTTGGAGCCCGGGTCTCGGGCAGGCCGACGTCGATCCCGAGGTGCTCGGACTGGCCACGCGCGCGGTCACCAGCCTCGGCCGCGACGGACTCGGCTGCGAGGTGGTGACGGTCGACCCGCCCATCGGCGATCTGCGCGAACTGCGTACGGTCTTCGCCGCCACAGTCGCCCGGGACTCCGACCTGCCAGGTTTGCGGGAACTTGCCGACCGTTACGAGGTCTCGGACGACATCCGGGAGCTCGTGGAGCGGGAGTGGACCGCTGAGACGTTCACCTGGGCCGCGACCCGGCGGCAGGTGCTCTATGACGCGATCCGGAGCTTCATGGTGGACTGGGATCTGCTCATCACCCCGACCACCGCGACCACGGCGTTCCCGATCGGCCTGCGATGGCCCGAGCACGGACCGGGCCGTGACTGGTCGCCGTTCGCGTTCCCGTTCAATCTCTCCGGACAACCCGCGGCGAGCGTACCGGTCGGGGTGACAGGCGACGGCATGCCGGTCGGCCTCCAGATCGTCGGCAGACGCCTGGCGGACGCCACCGTGCTACGGGCCGCACGCGTCCTCGAACGGGCAATGTCAGAAGGTTTTTGATCCCCCGAGCCGAAGCCGGATCTCTGCCCTTCCGCAGCCCGCGCCATCGTAGGAAGAGTTCCGAGGACTACCTGCCCGGATGCCGCGACAGGTGGCAGCCGGCGGGGGCCGTACGAATGCCCGCCGCAGTGCCGCCGCCCGGACAGGCGGCCAGACGCTAGAGGGGTTACCAAGCGCCGCTGGGGTACCAGCGCGGGCAGGGCGGCGAACCAGAACCGGTCCGCCGGTTTGTAGCGGACCGGACCCTTGAACTGGCGGCGCAGCACCGCGTTCTCCTGCCGCAGTACGAGTAACTCGGCGTCCCTGGCGGTGTCATGGCGCAGCAGCACCGCGGTGGCGGACAGCAGCTTCCGGGTCACCTTGTACAGCAGCGGCACAATCACCGGGACATGATCCCAGCGAGCCGACCGCACCGCTTCTACCTGCTGCGATGACTTTCCGAGCCGTACAGGCCCCGGCGCCCCCTCCCTCACGCCGGCAGGAACCGTTCCCGGACGACGTGGTCTTGTGCGACCTCGCCGGCCACAGCCGTCCGCAGCACCGAGTCCACCAGCGGCGGCGGCCCGGCACACGCAGACGTCCACCGGCCCCGTCGGCCGCTGTCTGGCCTTCGCCGCATATGATCGCTGGGAATCCCCGGATCGTCGGCGCACGAAGTGAGGCACTGGCAGGTGAGTTCACGGCAGGTGTCTCTTGCCAGTGTGGCACCGGCTGTTTTTCTGCCCGCGCTGCTATTCGAGACCGGCATGGGTGCGATCGCTCCGATCATCGCGCTGAGCGGGCGTGCGCTGGGTGCGTCTGTGGGCACGGCTGGGCTGGTGCTGGCGCTGCTCGGAGTGGGGCAGATCCTGGGGGATGTACCAGCGGGTGCTCTGGCGGCCCGACTGGGGGACCGCAAGGCCATGCTCATCGCCGCCGCGGTTGCCGTGGTGACCCTCTTCGGCTGCGCGCAGGCCAACACTCTGTGGCAACTGGCGCTGGCCATCACCGCCACTGGGGCGACGAACGCCGTGTTTACCCTGGCCCGGCAGTCCTATCTCACCGAGGTCATCCCCGCGGGTCTGAGGGCACGCGCGCTGTCCACACTCGGGGGTATGTCCCGGGTGGGCGCGTTCATCGGGCCGTTCGTTGGCGCCGCGGTGGTGCACGGCCGGCCGGTGCGGGACGTCTACTGGCTGGCAGTGGTGTGCGCCGTGGCCGCCGGGCTGGTAGTTCTGCTTGTCCGCGACGTGTCGGAGCCCGGCACAGTGCAGGCACGCCGGTCGGTGCCCGTCTCGGTTCGGGCCGTGGTCGTGCGGCACCGCAGGGTCTTCCTGACCCTGGGCGTGGCTGTCCTCCTGGTGGGCTCCGTTCGTGCGACCAGGCAGACGGTGCTGCCGCTGTGGGCCGAGCACCTCGGGCAGGACCCGTCGACGACCAGTATCGTCTTCGGGATCGCGGGACTGGTGGACACCTTGACGTTCTATCCGTCGGGGAAGGTCATGGACCGCGCGGGCAGGTTGTGGATCGCCGTGCCGTCGATGCTCGTGCTGGGGTTGACGCAGGCTCTTTTGCCGCTCACCCATGGACTGGTCTCGCTGACCGTTGTCGCGATGCTCATGGGGTTCGGTAATGGGATCGGCAGCGGGCTTTTGATGACTCTCGGGGCGGATGCCGCGCCGCGGGAGACCCGCTCGCAGTTTCTCGGCGTGTGGAGGCTGTGCGCCGACTCCGGAAGCGCCGGAGGACCGCTGGTGGTGTCCGCCGCCGCTGGGCTGGGCAACCTGGCGTCCGGAATCGTCCTGATGGGCGGGATGGGGGTGGTAGCCGCGGTGGCGCTGTTGCGCTGGGTGCCGCGATACTCGCCCTTCGCTACCGCGGGTGCGCGCAAATCCGTGGTGGCGGGCCCGGCGGAACCACAGGGTGTGGCATGCGAGGGACTTCCGGGCACGCCCGGACAACCCGACCCGCCTGCGCAGCGGTGAGCGGTGAGCGACAACGGTGTCGCCGGTCGTCGATGGGGAGTTCGCCCTGCCCGGCGGTGGAATGCGTATCCATGGCCCACGGGCGGTCTTGGCGATGGCTTGCGAGACGCTCCCCCCGCCGCCCGAGCGGCGGGGGGAGTCCCACTCAAACTCGTCGCGGCGGTAGTCCCAAACCGCCTACTGCAGAGTACGGTCCCGATGGGCACTGCGGGTGCCGAATCATCATCCATACAGGTCAAGCCGTATGTCGGTACTCGTGGAGGGTGCCCGCCCAGTCGGTCGTGTCGACGGACATCGAGGCGGGTGATTCGGGCCGGTATGGCGGCCGGCTTGGGCGGTTCCCGCAGTGGGACAGCTTGGTCGAGGGCCGGTGAGGCCGGTGCCCGTTGTAGAACTGTTCGAACTCGCGCAGCACGTGGAGGAGGTGGCGCTGGTTCCAGACCGTCTGTAGGTCAAGGGCGCTTGATTACGCGGCTTGTTCGGACTTCGGCCGGTAGGGCTGCGGCCGTCTGGTCGCGGTATCGAGGCGTATCACGGTGGCCGGGTCGTGGTCGGGCGGGATTTGGTACCGCGGGCGATTGCTTCTCCCTTGAAGCGACGGCTCGTTGGGGAGGCCGGCCGTCTACCGGCTCGGGAGCGTGGCGCAGGATTCCGCGCGGTCGAATCGGGTCGGCAGCTCGACGGACCGTCCGGGCGCGCCCGCCAGTGCCTCGAGCAGCAGGTCGGCGCTAACCCGGCCGATCTCGGCGACATCGCGGCGGATCGTCGCCAGCCGTGGCCGCACGAAGGCGGCCATCGGAACGTCGTCACAGGTGACGAGGGAGAGGTCCCGGGGAACCTCGTACGGGAGTTCGGCGAGGGCCGACAGGACACCGACCAGGATCTGGTTCGAGCCGGCGATGAGCGCCGTCGGACGGTCCTCCCCGGTCAGCAGCGCGTATGTCGCCTTGGACCCGTGCTCTTTGGTGAAGTCCCCGCTGTGGGCGCGGGCCGTGACACCGGGCAGGTCCGCCACGATCCGGTACAGCGCCTGCCCGCGTTCCCGGGACGGACGTGTGTTGACCGAGCCGCTGACCAATCCGATCGAGCGGTGCCCGAGGTCCACCAGGTGCCGCACCGCTTCGGTCAGACCTCCGGCGTGATCGAGACGAACCGCCGACGCTGTGGGCAGTTCGGGGATGTCGCGGTCGACCAGCACGATCGGCACCCCGGCCTTGGTGAGCAGGTCGACCGTCTCCGGGTTCCTCTCATCGGTGACCGACACCAGCAGCCCGTCCACCCGGCGCTGGGCGAGCCTGCGGAGGTGGTCAGCCTCCAGCTCCGGATCGTGCAGGGAACTCATCATGAGCAGCGTGTAGCCGCGATCGCGCAACCGGGTCTCGGCCGCGTGAGCGATCTCGGCCAGCAACGGGTTGCGGATGTCGCTGATCACGAAGCCGATCGTCATCGTCGCGCCGGTTCGGATGCTCTGCGCGGCGAGATCCGGGACAAAGCCCAGCTCGTCGATCGCCTTCATCACCTTCTGGCGCATCTTCTCGCTCACGTCCGGATGCCCGGACATGACGCGTGAGACCGAGGACACCGGCCCTCTCGGGCAGTTTCAGAGCGTGAGCGCTTCGCGGCAGCGCGTCATCACTGACCCATACACGCCAACAGCTGTTCGTTTCCTGTGAACCTAAAAGCGCAACGTTGGTGTCACTTGGCCTAAAACATACAGACCCGTGACCGAGACTTTTCTTGCAGCAGACCGATGCATGGTGCGCTCCCGGGGCGGCGCGTGGGCCCGCAGGGCTGCGAGCGTTGCGGTGGTGGCCGCTGTCCTGCTCATGGCGCTCATGTCAGGAACCGCCTTCGCGCACGTGCGTTCCACGGAAGGGACCTCGCTGATCCGGCAGGACGGCTCGTCGGTGCGCTATGAGTTGAGCCTTGAGTACGACCTGCTGACCGCGGCCGTCGGACTCGGTATGCCGGACAAGGCCGACGGTCAGCAGGGCCGTGAATCGCTGCTCCAGCGGGGCCACGATCGGCTTGAGGTGTACCTCACCGAGAGTGTCGTCTTGGCGGTGGACGGGGTTCAGTGCCCCAGTCGGCTGACGAGCACCGGGGTCAAGGAGCGCCAGGGTCTCATCTACGCGGACAGCGTCCTCGTTTACGACTGCCCGGGCTCACCGTCCGGCAGCTACACGGTGCGCTACGGCGTCTTCTCGGGCACCGACGCCGTCGTCGACGACCACACCAACGTCGTGGACTACCAGCTCGGCGGGGCTTCCGACACGTACGTGTTCGACTCCGGGCACCATGAGTTCGAAGCCGGCAAGACAGGCACTCTCTCCCTGGTCAGCCGGTTCATCGCCATGGGCGTCGAGCACATCCTCGGTGGCATCGACCACGTGCTGTTTCTTGTCGTGCTTCTCCTTGGCGCGAAGGGCTGGCGAAGCGTGATCGCTCTCGCCACCACCTTCACAGCGGCCCACAGCGTGACACTCATCCTGGGAGTGCTCGGCTGGGTGGAGGTGCCTGCCCAGATCGTGGAGCCGCTGATCGCGCTGTCGATCGTGTATATCGCGCTGGAGAACATCCTGGGTGGCGAGTCACGGCACCGGCCGGTCGTGGTCTTCGGCTTCGGTCTGCTCCACGGGCTCGGCTTCGCAGGCACGCTCAGTTTCACCGACCAACTCGGCGGCCGCCTGCTGGGTTCGCTGGTGAGCTTCAACGTGGGCATCGAGCTCGGCCAGGCGCTGATCATCGCTCTGCTCTTCCCCTTGCTGCTGCTCATCCGCCGCTACATGTGGTCGCCATACGCACATTTCGGCGCGACCGCAGTGGCCGGGTCATTCGGCTTCATCTGGTTCTTCCAACGCTTCCTGGCTGCCTGATCCAGGACCACAAGACCTTTTTCCGCGAGTCACTCCGAAGTATCTGAAGAAACTAAACAGAGGAAAAACTGTGACATCTGCAGACAGAATCGGTATGCGCGATGTGTCGCCCGCGGTGCGCCGCGGCCTGGTTCTCACCATGGCCGGCCTGGCCACGGCCACGCTGATCACCCCGCTCGTGCCGACGGCCGCCGCGGCCCTCGACCCGGAGGTGGCAACCACCAGCGGTGTCGTGTTCAAGGACGCGAACAACAACGGCACGCAGGACACGGACGAGCCCGGTATCGAGGGAGTAAGTGTCTCCGACGGTGTGAAGACCGTGGCGACTGACAAGCAGGGCCGGTACACCCTGAGCATCGACGTGGCCCGCCGGGCCACGGACATCGTGTTCATCACCAAGCCGGCCGGTTACGAGGTGCCCACCGACGAGGCCAAGACCCCGCAGTTCTACCGGGTTCTGGGAAAGCTCGCGGACGGTGTGCAGTCCAAGGCCGACTTCCCGCTCGTGCCCAGCTCGAAGGGCGAGAACGGCAAGCTAGCTTTCGCCAATGTCGCCGACACACATGTGACGCCGGACCTCGCCGACCAGATGCGGCAGATCAACTCCACCGCGCAGGACCTGGCGTTCGTACAGGTCAGCGGTGACCTCACCAACAACGCGACGGACGCCCAGTTCCAGCAGTACCGCGCGTCCACCGCGGCGTCGAAGCTGCCGGTGTGGCCCGCGGTCGGCAACCACGAGTACTTCAACGGCGGTGAGCCGACCTACGCTGCGCGCATCGACAACTACCGGCGCTACGTCGGCCCTGAGTGGTACTCGTTCGACTACGGCGACCGTCACTTCGTCGTTCTGGAGAACATCGGCGGCGCACCCATCGAGGAGCAGCGCGAGTGGCTGCGCCAGGACCTCGAGACCCACGCCAAGGGCAAGCATGTGGTCGTCCTGACGCACGCACCGATGAACGTTCCGTTCGGAGCGCCCTCCACCTACGACTCGTTCTCCGAGCTGCTCGAGAAGTACAAGACCGAGCTCGTGCTCGTCGGTCACGAGCACTCCAACGACGTGGACGAGAGTGTGGTCAAGGGTGCCAAGCACATCCAGACCAACTCCAGCTCGTACACCATCGACCACAGCCCGCGTGGCTTCCGTTACGTCAACATGTGGGGCAACGGCTTCGACAACCCGTTCCGGATGTACGGAGTGGAGAAGTCGCTCGCCGTCACCAGTCCCGCTCCCGGAGCGTCGGTGTCCGCCAAGGGGCTCGACGAGATCCAGGTGAACGCGTACCACACCTCGGACAAGGTCGAGAGCGCCCGATACCGCGTCGACGGCGGCGAATGGCAGTCCATGAAGAAGTCCGGTGAATTCACGTGGTACGCCAAGTACCCGACCCTTGCCAAGGAGGTCGGCGAGCACACCCTGGACGTGGAGGCCGTCGCGGAGGGCGGCGCCCGCTGGCAGAAGTCGTCGACCTTCCAGCTGACCGACGCCGCGCCGGTCAAGGTGGAGCCGGGTGCCGATTGGGCGCAGTTCCACGGCGACGCAAGCCACAGCGGTGTTGCCAGTGACGTCGTACGCCCGGATCTGGAACTTGCGTGGACCTACCGCACGCCGGGCACGATCCTCACCGGCTCGCCCGCGATCGTCGGCGGCGTCGGGTACGTCGGCACCCGTGATGAGAACGACCTGAAGAACAACCGTGTGCACGCTGTCGATCTGAAGACCGGCAATGCACTGTGGTCCGCGCGGACCGACGCGTCGGTGCACGGCTCACCGGCCGTGTCGGACGGCCTGGTGTTCGTCCCGACGATCAACGGCACGCTGTACGCCTTCGACGCGGTCACCGGCAAGGAGCGCTGGCGGCGCGAGCCCGAGGCCGCCGAGCCGGACCAGCAGCGCTCGTACTCCTACTACTCGCCGACCGTCGCCGAGGGCAAGGTGTTCTGGCCCTACCAGACCCGCTACGGCAAGGCCAGCCGCGGCCTGCTCGCCGCGCTGGACCCCAAGACGGGTAAGGCCATCTGGGAATCCCCGATGGCTGGATCGACCATGAGTGACGGCACTCCGGCGGTCGCCGACGGGAAGGTTTACGTCGGCAACCAGACCGCCGACATGCTCCTCGCCTACGACGCGGCCACGGGCAAGCAGCTGTGGACCGCGAACGCGGCCCTCGGTGGCTGGCAGGACGGCGCACCCACCGCCGCCGGCGGCCGGGTCTTCATCGGCTCGAACAACGGCGTGATCGCCCGTGACGCGGAGACGGGTAAGACCCTGTGGACCTACCGCAGCACCGGCTCCTCCTATATCCCGGGCAACGCAACTCCCTCCGCGCCGGCGGTCGTCGGCGACACCATGTACATGGGCTTCCCCGATGGACGCGTCACCGCGCTCGACACGGCGACCGGCACGGTCAAGTGGAATGCGACCATGCCCGGCAAGAAGTACCTCGGCGGCGTCCTGTCGGCCCCCGCGGTCAGTGGAGACACGGTGTACATCGGCTCCAACAACGGAATCCTCTACGGCCTCAACCGGCTGACTGGCGAGACAGTGTGGAACTACGAGATCGGCACGTGGGTCGCCTCCGCGCCCGCCATCTCCGGCAACACGCTCTTCGCCGGCGCCTGGGACGGCAACCTGTACGCCTTCGCCACCAAGAAGTAACCCGGCGCTCCTGAGAACTTGGCGGGGAGGAATCCTGAACATTCCTCCCCGCCAAGGTCGGCAAAAGTTTTCCCGACCGGCGTTCAAGCAGGTCAAAGGTCGTATCTGAAGCATCCTATGCGACCTCGCCGGTTCTCCGGGCGCGTAAGATCAGCTCCTGGTATGGACATCATCATCAGCTGGGAGTTCGTTGCGCTCGCCGTGGCAGCCGTACTCGTCGGCTTCTCGAAGACCGCTGTGAGCGGTGCGAACACGGTCAGCCTTGCGATCTTCGCGGCGGTGCTGCCGGCGCGCGAGTCGACGGGGGTGCTGCTGCCCGTACTCATCGTCGGCGATGTGCTCGCCGTACTCACCTATCGCAGGCACGCCCACTGGCCGACCTTGCTGCGAATGTTTCCCGCGGTCGCCGCCGGTGTGGTGGTCGGCACGCTGTTCATGCTCTGGGCCGGCGACGAAGCCGTACGTACTTCGATCGGGGCGATCCTGCTGCTGATGGCCGGGGCCACCCTCTGGCGCAGACGGCCGGGCGCGGACGAGGCGCTCGCATCGCAGGAAGGTCGAAGGGGCCGGCTGAAGGCACGTTCGTACGGCGTGCTCGGCGGATTCACCACGATGGTCGCCAACGCGGGTGGGCCCGTCCTGTCGCTGTATCTGATTTCCGCGGGCTTTAAGAAGCTCGGCTTTCTGGGGACCGCGGCGTGGTTCTTCCTGATCGTCAACACCTCGAAGGTGCCCTTCAGCGTGGGCCTCGGGCTGATCGACCGGCGTTCTCTCCTGCTGGACGCGGTGCTCGCCTTGTTCGTGCTGCCCGGAGCGCTCATCGGGAGGGCGTGTGTGGACCGGATCGACCAGGTGCTCTTCGAGCGGCTGGTCATCGCGGCGACCGTGCTCGGCGGTCTGCAACTGCTGCTGTTCCAGCCGGTCGCGTGACCCAGCGCCACAGCCTCCTGGCCCCCGGGCCATCCGGGTGTGAGGGCCCTTCCCGATCACCCCGCCGGTCTCCCAGCAGCATGTGGCCTTCGGCCACGGGGCGCACGGCTGCCCGGGCTCGCAGCTCGCGCGCGAGCAACTCCGCCCGGGCATTGAGCTGTTCGCCCGCAGGCTGCCGGGCCTGCGGCTCGACGAGGACAAGCCGCCGGTCGTGATGCGGCCTACCTTGATCCACCGCTCGCCCGAAGCGCTCCATCTTCTCTGGTGCGACCTCCTCGTCGGCATGATCGAAGAACGCCTCCAGCTCAGGCTTGGTGAACGCTCGGCGTTCCGGCTCGCCCTCGGCTTCGTCGGCGTGCGTCGCAGCATTCCAGTCGTAGACCACCTGGACTGGGTGGGTCCCGAAGTGCCGCAGGCACTCGTCGGTCCAGCCGTAGGCCGGGTTGGTCAGGAAGTCGCAGAACTGGCGCACCGAGCCCTGGTAGTTGCGCAGGGTGGAGCGGACACAGCCATGCACGGCCCGCAGATCGGCCGACCAATCGTCGACGTGCTGTGGTGTCCACTGCCACGGCATCGCACCGGCGTGCCGGGTGAAGGGCCGGACCGTACGCTCCTGGTCATCCACGTACCCCGGCGAGAGATTCCGGGCGAGCTGCTGGTTGCGCCAGCCCTTGATCATCGCCTCGAAGACCTGCTCGTCCGGCCGCAGCAGCGGCAGACCGTCAATCAGGTGCAGCCGAGCAGACCCTGGAACGAGACCGTCTCCACCCGTCCGCCATCACTCTCCGTCTATCGCATCTGACGCGAGAATTTCGCATCAGATGCGACACGGGGCGTCTTCGCAGTTCAATCGCTCAATGGAGTGAGATTCACGCACGGTCCCGGCCCGACTACCGTGGCTCCGTGCAATGCCGAGGCGAACTCCGCTGGCGAAAACGGCTCATCCTCAGTCCATGTCCGGCATCCAGGACAGGTGTTGCCTATTCGCATCCGATGCAATTGGCGTCGGTAGCCTGCCTGCAAAGCGGCCTACCGCTGGGCCTACGGCCACCACGCTGAGGCGGTCGAGATCGGCTTCGCCATCATTGACGGCTGCAAGGCGGACGTCTCCCCATGGCGCTCGGTGTGCGGGACGAGCTTCGTCCCAGGTCACGGCCAACGCAGGGATGCCCAATATGACCGGCCGACCCTGCCGGGTCGTCGCCCGGCGCGCGCCGGTGGGTACGCGGTCGAGCTAGGACCTGGGTTCGGCGACGTCGCACGGGTCGGATGTGACGTCGCAGGGGGCAGCGGCCAAGTCCATGTCCCGGACGTCGCAGGCGATCCGGCTGAGCAGGGTCCGGAACGCTTGGCGCTCATTCTCATCGAGCGCCTCAAGGAGCCGGTCTTCGGCTTCCCGTACCTGCCGCTGCAGGTCCTGGAGGGTGTTGACGCCCCGGGCGGTGGCGACGATCTTGCGCTGGCGCCGATCGGCAGGGGTGAGCCGGCGCTCGACCAAGCCGGCCGTGACGAGGTCGTCGATCAGGTAGGTCATCACGGTGCGGTCGATCCCCAGGTACGTGGCCAGGGCGAGCTGATTTTGCTGGTCACCTCGGACGACGACAGCGAGTGTCTGGTAGCCGCGGGCACCCTGCGGGACGTCATCGAGCACCGACGCGACGACGGTCCGGTACGCGCGCATCAGGACGAGGAGGGAGAGACCGAAGTCCCCCGCGAAGTCGACACCGTCGGCGACCGGCGTGGTCGGTGTCTCGGTGCTCATAACAGGAATGATACCCACCCACTCATTGTTGGACAGATCATCTGCACAGCATGCGATCTATCAGACAACGCACTTCCGCGACGAAGCGCCGCAGATGAGAAGGCAAACGTCATGCTCAAGATCGGCATCATCCTCGGCAGCACCCGCCCCAACCGCAACGGCGAACAGGTGGCGAAGTGGGTGCTCGACATCGCCTCGCGCCGCGACGACGCCACGTTCGAGCTCATCGACCTCCGCGACCACCCCCTGCCGCACCTCGACGAGCCGCTGCCGCCGATGCTCGGCCAGTACCAGCACGAGCACTCCAGGCAATGGGCGGCCAAGATCGCGTCGTTCGACGGGTTCGTCATCGTGACACCCGAGTACAACCACGGCATCCCCGGCGTGCTGAAGAACGCCATCGACTTCCTCTACGCCGAGTGGAACAACAAGGCGGTCGGCTTCGTGTCCTACGGCGGGGTCGGCGGCGTCCGGGCCGTCGAGCACCTGCGCGCGGTCGCCGCCGAGCTCCAGATGGCCGACGTACGCCAGCAGGTCGCACTGTCGATGATCACCGAATTCGAGAACTTCAGCGTCTTCAAGCCCGGCGCCCACAACCTGCCCGCCCTGAACACGATGCTCGACCAGGTCATCGCCTGGAGCACCGCGCTCGCACCGCTGCGCATGGCCCCGGCCGTCGCCGCCTGAGCGCGCCGCCCGGTTCTGTTCACCCCCCACTGTCCCAACACCTTTGACCAGCTCAACCAAGTGGGGCGAGAAGCAGCCCTGGGGAAATTCGCAGATTCTCATCATGGGCTGCCCCGGGCTAGCGCCGGCTGCCGCGCGATAGTGTGAGAATGCGGTCGGGGCCCCCGCCGCGAAGCTGAGAGCCCGTATTAACACGTAGACAGGCAGACGGCCTCAAGTTCGGACAGATCTGGGCAGTCGGACCTCCGTGCTCTCTCAGCTGGCGTGAAGGATCCGAAAGCGATCGGGTTCCGCCGGATCTCGATCAACGACTTGGATTGGCGTCCAAGCCCATTGCCAAACGCTGATGCCTGGCGTGCGGGAGAACTGGATCTGCCCGCGAGTGCCTTCGACTGCAACGCGCGGCCAGGATTCGGCAGTGCGCGCCCGGTCCGCGCCGTGAGAACGCAGCACATCGGCGAGGACGGCGACCGTGTCGTAGCCCTCGAAGGCGACGAAGGAGGGCGCTTCGGCCAGCCGCTCGCGGAGGGCCGTCTCGACTCGTGCACCGAGTGGGCTGAGGCGCTCGGGCAGGTAGCGCAAGAACGGGATCGCGGCGCTGTCGTCGCCCAGCAACGTCGCCCATTCGGCGAACTCCGGTTGCCCGGCCGGAGCACCAATCATGATCTCGGCGAGGCGCTGGTCGCGGCGGACGGACTTGACGATCGACACTGCCGGCTCCGGGTGGCCGACCAGAAGAAGGAGGGCTGTCGCGCGATTGTCGACGAGTTCGTCGCACACGGCCGTGGGGGCGAGCGCGCGCATGTCGAGTTCGATGACGGTGCCGCCGCGTGGAGCGAGGTAGTCCCGCAGAATGCGGGCCCCAGATGCCCAGTAGACACTCGACTCGGCTGCTACGGCGATACGACTGTGGCCCGCGCTGAGGAGGAAGTCTGCGTAGATCTGCCAGCCGTGGGACTGCGCCGGGGCGAGGCGCGCGACCCATTCCGTTGGCTGTTCGGTGAGCGCGTCGAGAACCGCTGACGAGCAGAGGAACGGCAGGCCGAGGGCGTCGGCCCTGGCGGCAGCGGCGCGAGCGACGACGCTGTGATACTCCCCCGCCAAGGCAGCCACGCCCAGGCGAGCCAATTCATCCACGGTGGCCGCGGCCCTCTGTGGATCAGCCGCGGTGTCTCGGACCACCAGCTCGAGTGGTCTTCCGACGATCCCGCCGGCGTCATTGACTTCGCGAACGGCCAGCTCGAGTCCAGCGAGCAAGTGTTGGCCTGCCTCGACCCAGCCAGGCCGAGTTAGCGGAACGAGAGCGCCGATCTGGATGGATGATCCGTCAATCCGCTCCGCTCCAGGTGGCGATGGTGGCGTATTCATGCGTTGGCGTCTCCCGTGTGACGATTCGGTTGTAGTTTGCCCGGATCGCAGAGTGGCAAGGCCCGGTAGTACGCGTTCATCTCATCTCGCCGTGGCGGGCGCACCTTGGTGACCATGCCGGACATTGCATCCACCACCATCGCCAACAGGCAACCGATTATTTGTTCGCTGAGCTGCCAGGCTTCAAGAAACCTTCGTTTTCTGAAGATCGCCCTGCATGGCCGCCCGGACCCGGGTTCAGGCGAACAACGGGGTCGAGTAGGAACCATGCAGAGAGTGCAGTTTGGTGTCACATGATTTGACACTCCGCCACTGTGCTGCCGCGGCGGTGATCGTCTGGACGCCTGTCGAATGACGGACGGGGGGCGGAATCGTCCGCCGCCGCCCCCTCGGTCCGCGCGGCACCTGACCGGCTGATCCCGGTGGCCGAGACGGCAACGGGACGTGGGAACGTGCTTTCTTCGCCCTATGGGGAGATCGGTGCCCGCGTGGCGGGGACCGAATTGGCCGAGGCCAGCAAGGTTCTCAGCCTCTTGCTCGACGCCGGGTGGTCGTGGGCCGCTCTGGCGGTGGCGGTCGGTTGGGCGGCCGGGTCTCGTGTCCGTGGAGCGTTGGGTGGGCTGTTGGCGCTGGTGGCGGCGACAGTCTCGTACTACGTAACGGACGCCTATCTGTGGGACGCGGGCACGGACATGATCGTGTGGCTGGTTGTGGGGCTGCCTTTGGGCCTGATTCTTGTCACGGTGGGCGCACTCGTCAGGCGGCCAGGTCTGACCGGGCTGATCGCCGTCTTGATCGTTCCGGTCGGGGCTGCTGTGCAGATGGTGGCGCTGCCACCTGGCGAGGGTCTCACCACGTCACTTCCCGGAACCGTGGCAGAGGCCATTGCCTGGACGGGCGCCGTGTTCGGTGCCGTCTGGGCCCTTTATCGGTTTTGGCGTGAGCGTCACGCTCTCGGCACTGCCGAGATCGACATCGGCACTTGAGCTACGGCGGGGCGGAATCGGTCGATTGCGCCCCCTCTCGCCGATCCAATGAAGCGAGCCAGGCATAGCGGTGCAAATCGGTGCACCGATCCAATCGGGTTTGCGCCTCCCCATTTAGAACTCCTAACAAAGTGAGAGGTTGACCAGTCGGCGCCAGCAGATGATGCCGCAGGCCAGGCTGAGGAAGGCTTCGTGGATGTCGTCGCGGATC